>CAZGTR010000143.1:0-3155 GCA_964528715.1 uncultured Oscillospiraceae bacterium
AGCTGGCGGAGGATGTGGATCTGAAGAAGATCGCCCAGGCCACCGCCGGTGCCGTGGGTGCAGACCTTGCAAACCTTGTCAATGAAGCTGCCCTCCGGGCTGTCCGCCACGGTCGTCAAATGGTCAACCAGGAAGATCTGCTAGTCTCCTTCGAAACGGTCATCGCCGGCAGCGAGAAGAAGAACACTGTTCTCAGTGAGACCGAGAAGCGCATGGTCGCCTATCACGAAGTGGGCCATGCCCTGGTCTCTGCTCTTGATAAGCATAATACCCCCGTCTCCAAGATCACCATTGTCCCCCATACCGACGGCGCTCTAGGCTACACCCTGTACCTGCCGGAGGAGGAAAAGTACCTATCCACCAAGGAAGAACTGCTGACCCAGCTGCGTTCCCTACTGGGCGGTCGTGCCGCCGAGCAGTTGGTCTTTGGAACTATGACCACCGGTGCCGCTAACGACATCCAGCGGGCAACCTCCCTGGTCCGGAACATGGTCGCCCTGTACGGCATGAGTGACGAGCTGGGCCTCATGGCTCCCGCCGTGGTGAACAACCAGTATCTGGAAGGTCAGGCCGCTATGGACTGCTCTCAGGAGACCTCTGCCATCGTGGATCACGCCGCCAAGAAGATCCTGGATGCCTGCTACGCAGACTCCATCCGCATCCTCACCGAGAACCGAGAGTTGCTGAACGAGATCTCCGAGTATCTGCTGACCAAGGAGTCCATCACCGGCGAAGAACTGATGGCCTTTGTCAATGCAGACAAGGGAACCAGCAACACCGCCACCGAGTCCGACTTCGAGCCGGAAGCATAAGCATAAAAAATTTGGCCTGCCGCAAAAGTGCGGCAGGCCAGCTTTTTCATTTTAGAATTCTCCGGCATCGTACATGACCGCAGAAAGTGCGCACAGAGGTGCCGTCTCGCACCGCAAGATACGCTTTCCCAATGTGCAGATTTTGAATCCAGCGTCCCTCGCCTGTTCCACCTCTGCCATTTCCAGCCCGCCCTCCGGGCCGGTGAGCAGGCTCACCGTCTCATACGGACCGTCCTGCAAGGACATTTTCAAAGTTGTGGCCTGCTCATTTTCGTAGAACAGCAGTGCCTTGTCTGCCTTGGCCCCCAGGGCAACGGCCTCCTTGTAGCTGGGCAATACCCGCACCACAGGAATACGCCCCCGCCCGGATTGCTCTGCAGCAGAAGAAGCGATCTTCTGCCACCGCTCCAACTTTTTCTTTTGGCTCTTTTCGTCCGGCTTGGACACACACCGGGCCGACGGAAATGCCACGATCTCATAGGCCCCCAGCTCCGTGGCCTTCTGGATCACGTGTTCCAGCTTATCCGCCTTAGGAAAAGCCATATACACGCTGACCCGGACCTTTGCCTCCGTCTGGGAGTCCCGGCGCTCCGTCACATTCAGCATGAACTGTCCGGCTTCCTCCTGCACCGTACACAGGCATTCCTGCCCCTGTCCGTCGCAGGCCAGCACATTCTCCCCGGTTTTCAGCCGCAGGACCTTGGCGTGACGGGCATTTTCATCCGCCAGCAAAATCTGATCCTGCAGCAATTCCTCTGGCGCTACAAAAAAACGTGTCATGGTTTCTCCCCCTTTTTTGACATTTTACCACAGCACCAGCCCATTGGCAACTGTTTTATTTCATATCTTCCCTTTACAGGATGTCCATGTGGATATAGTTTTCGTCGATCTTGTAGGCGTAGCGGATATCAGGAAGCTGCTGCACATACGCCAGCACCGCATCGGCGCTCTGGCCCTTGATCCAGAAATCCATGGCCTTGCCGCACAAATGCCGGGAATTTGCCACGCCGCCCACATTGGCATTGTGGGTTTTACATCGCAGACCGCTGGAAACGATGGCGGCGCTGCCAAAATGCGCCCGCACCTCGTCTGCGGTCTTTACTAGCTTCTGCTTCATGGTGTCCGGGGCACCGTCGCAAAACTGCCCGCATTTGCAGGCAAATTCAGACGGCTGAAAGTAGTGGATCTTACTCCAATCCACCGCCTTCACCTCCGGCTTTTCGTCCGTTGCGATAACTTCCTTGATCCGCTTTTCCGTCTTTGGCCCCCATATTCCATCCACATCCAGACCAAAGTCTGCCTGGAAATCCTTCGTGGCCTGGATGGACCCCGGCCCCCATTTTCCATCCACAGCGATGGCGTAATAGCCCAGATATCCAAGCAAGTGCTGTTTTTGTTCGATCGTCATAATATGACCTCCTTCATTTTCGCAGATCAAAAGTCTGCGTCTAACCAAATCAAAAAATGAAATAGCCTTTGCACCATTTTATGCAACCACCGTGTTTTTTCCATATAATTTGCTTTTGGTGCCGAAGTAACCCGCAAAAAATTGAGCTAAAGCTCTTGCCCTAGCTCAATTTAAAATTATCTTACTTTATCTCTACCACAACTATTTACATAAGACCAACCAGGTTCACCCTTGGTTTTTCCTTTAGAAGATTGACGATTACCCTTCTACAAAAGTTAAGAAAAGAGGAGATATTTCATTCGAAATATCTCCTCAGTAGGTTAGGGATGTTATTCCCCCGCACAGTCCTGCCAGTCCCCCTCCACTAGGTGGAGCGCTTTCATGGTCCATCGGGGTTATTTTACCAATTCGTTTGTATCCACGCTATTGCGGTAGACCACAAACCGCTGGTACAAAAATTCCGTCACCATGTTGATGACCATATTGATGGCCGTGACCAGATATTCGTTCCAGCCGAGATTTCCCGCCAGCTGGTGCTCCAGCAGCGTGGACAGTGGAGTAAACGCACAGTAGTACAACGCCACCAGTACCATGGCCTTGGTGAGATTTTCCGTGGACTGGAAGGTGTAGCGGCGGTTGAAAGTAAAGTTCCACAGCACCGACAGCACCAGCGCGATCAGGTAAGACACCCAATACTGCCAATGGAACAGCTCATTCATCAGAGCAAAGCTACCAATCTGGATGATGCCTGCGGATGCGGAAAACAGGACAAATTTTAATGTACGAAACAGCTCTTTTTTCTTCATAGTACCTCCAAAAAATGCCGCAGCAAATGCTGCGGCATTTCAATTGGGATCACTCCTCGTCGTCCTCGTCCTCGAAGGAGAACTCCAGGGTCTCGCCGCAGTTATCGCAGACGATGCTGCCCTTTTCCA
>CAZGTR010000144.1:0-3126 GCA_964528715.1 uncultured Oscillospiraceae bacterium
TGAAATAGATGATCTTGGCATCCTCTCCGCCCAGCTCGATGGCCACATCCGTCTGAGGAGCCACTTTTTCCAGCGCCGTTGCCACGGCGACGACCTCCTGAACAAAGCCGATGTCCATGGCCTTGCCCAGATTGATGGCACCGGAGCCGGTGATCTTTACCTTGAGAGCATGGTCGCCCAGCTGCTCTTTTGCCTCCCTCAGCAATTGCGCCAGCGTCTGCTGTGTCTTGGCGTGATGGCGGCGATACTGCCCAAATTGGATATTCCCCTGTTCATCCAGGATCACCAGCTTCACCGTGGTGGAGCCGATGTCGATACCTGCACGATATGTATTCATATTTTCACCTGTTTTTCTACTGGAATTGCTTATTTTTTACGGTTTCGTAGTTCCAAATTCTCCCGCATTTCCCGCAAATGCTCATAAAGAGGCCGGTCACTGCGGAAGGGATGGAAGAAATGGTACTTTTTCTTTTCAGCGTCGCTACGGCGCCGGATCTGGGCCTTTAGGCCTTCGTAGCGCACCACCACATCGCTCTCCTTTGCCCATTGGCGCAGCTTCACCACCAGCTGGGCCGAGTGGGCCACATCCAGCAGAAACACGCCGAAGAAAAAGCCGATGACAAAGGAAAACGCCAGATTATTGGACAGCCATACCAGCGCATCCAGAATATACGGATGGATGAAGAAATAATACAGCGCACCCATCACTGCCCAGATCAGGGAAAACAGCGGGCAGATGATGCCCTGGATATTGCCCCATTCGTCGCTGTAATCCCACAGCCGCACCTTCGCCACTTTCAGGCAGAGGATACCGGCGATGTACTCGATGGCGGTCATACTCACCGCCATAATAAGAAACAGCACCGCCTTCTCCACCACCGGGTTTTGGATCTCAATGTAGCTCTCCAGCCCGGCGATCAAATACAGGGCGCACAAGCCGCAGCCGTAGATGGGGAGATATGGCCCGGTGCAGAAGCCGGGGTTGATCCATTTCCGCTCCGGATTGGAGGATGAAAAATACCGCCGGAACACCACCTCCAGGCACCAGCCGGATAGCGATCCCACAAAAAACAAAAATGCCAATATCAAAAATACATTCATGCCCAGTTCCTCCTTCTCATGATCTGTCTATATTCGTCTGCCACACCATTTTTTGGTGCGTCTTTTGGTTTACTTCTGGAGCTTTGACAAGCGGACAGTGAACACCGTCTCATTTTTGTTGCTTTCGACTCCCACGCTGCCCCCATGTAGCTGCACCACTTTTTCCACAACAGAAAGGCCGATACCGCTTCCCTGGCTGGCATGAGACTCGTCTGCTTGATAAAACTTATGGAAGATACGCCCGATACTCTCCGGCGGGATCGGATCTCCCGTGTTGCCCACAGCCGCCACCACCTGTTCCTCTTTCTCCCGCAGGCAGATGGTGATACATCCCCCCACCGGGGAGAATTTAATGGCATTGTCCAGCAAATTCACCCAGATATGCGCCGCCAATTCTTCATTGGCACATATCTGGCATTCTTCCATATTGAAATCGAATTCCAGCTGTTTTTTCTCCCATTTATCCTCCAGTAGCAGGACGGCGGAGCGGATCTGTTCTGCCAGATTGTAGCTGCGCACATTGGTCAAGATGGTCTGGTTTTCAATTTTCGTCAGATCCAGCACACTCGTTGCCATCTGGGCCAATCGCAGGGACTCTGCCTCGATGATGGCAAGGTATTCCTCCTGTTGTTCCGGAGGCAGCTGCCCATGACGCAGCAATTTTGCAAATCCTGCGATGGAGACGATGGGCGTTTTGAATTCATGGGAAAAATTGTTTATTAAATCGCTGCGAAGCATTTCCGTCTGCTCCAGCTCCGCCGCTGCGGTATTGAAGCTCTCCTCCATCTCCCGGAAGGTAGGATGACCGGAAATAGGTCTGCCAAAGTGGATCCGGGCTTTAAAATCCCCCGCCGCCAACCGATTCATTTGATCCAGAAAACGGTTGATAGGCTGCAAGTACATTTTGCTGAACAGACCAGACAGGATGGCACCCACCACCAGGCTCACCGCTCCCATGACCAGCAGGATCGGATGACTTCCCAGTACCGGGTTGTTTTCTCCGAAGCCTTCCAATGCACCGGTGCGGATCATGATGAGCAACACCAGCAGTGCCAGCACCACCGTCACCAGCTGAATGGCGAATACCAGTGCCGCCACCAGCAGTGTCAGGCCGACACGACCTTTCCTCTCCCCCTTGGTCATCCTTTTTTCACCGCCTTATAGCCCAATCCCCTGACGGAGACGATCTCGAATTCCTCCCAGTCCTCAAACCGCTTCCGGAGTCTGCCAATGTGCACCGTCACAGTCTCCCAGCCGGTGCTGCTGTCCGCCCCCCAGATCTCATCCATTAGCTGAATGCGGGTAAAAATCTTCCCCGGATAGCTAAGCAGCTTGTACAGCAGCAGAAATTCCTTCTGGGGCAGCTCAATGCACTCATCGTTTCTCTTGACCGTCAAGCTATCATAGTCCAGTGTCACTTTTCCGATGACGATCTTCCGTTCGCTGACGATCCTGGCCCTGCGCAGCAGTGCCTTGATCCGCAGGAGCATTTCCGTCTCATCCACAGGCTTTGTCATATAGTCATCTGTTCCCACCAGAAAACCCTTTTGTTTATCTACCGGCAACTGCTTGGCTGAGATCATCAAAATGGGCAGGTCGTTGTTGCTTTCCCGCAGCGTTTTGGTAAACTCATAGCCGTCCATCTGGGGCATCATGATATCCAGCACCACCAGATCGATATGCTCCCGATCCAGCACCTGTAGGGCTTCCACACCGTTTTCCGCCGTGAAAACACGGTAATTCTCGCTTTGAAGCACTGCCTTGAACAAAAGCCGTGTGTTTTTATCGTCCTCTGCCACAAGGATCTGAAACATCGTATCTCCCTCCCAAATGCAGCATTTTATGCCATTATACATCCATAAAATTCCGTTTTCATGAAATCTTTGTTAAAAAACGACTCTCCTCAGCCATCTAAAAGGCCCTTTAGTGCCTTTACGCACCCCTCAGTCCCCAATACGCCGCTGTCCAAAACCAGGTCGTATTGCCGCAGATCATCCCAGCGGCTGCCGGTGTTGCAGTGGTAAT
>CAZGTR010000145.1:0-3115 GCA_964528715.1 uncultured Oscillospiraceae bacterium
TCATCGATATTTTGCAAAAAGGTATTTACTTTTTCTTCCAGATGGTGTATGATAGCCCCGAAACAGAGTAGGAGACCCTGCGTGAAGTGCTGCCAAAATGGGGAGTTGTCTGGCAGACGAAGGACCTTTTGTCCGCGATAAGGTTTCCGCACCCGCTGCCCATAATGGATTTCTTCCTTTATGAGAGGCGATACTCAGTCAGGCGAAGGCTTGGCAATGAACGCTGCCTTTCCCTGCTGTCTTCGTGTGTAAAAACTTTGCTCCCCAACGGTTTTCGTTGGGGAGTTTTTTGTACACAAAGGCCATCGGGGTCAGTGCAAATCGTCCAAGTGCCGTCGCACCATCTAAAGGAGGATATTTTTATGCCCAGAACACAAAAAAGCACCGCTCTCTACTCCACCCCCTTCTCCAAAGCCTATTGGCGTGACGCCGCTGCGGAGCTAAAAAGCACCAAGACCCTCGTCATTGCCGCACTGATGATCGCCCTGCGGGTGGCCACCAAAGGACTGGCCATTCCCATTGCCCCGGGTCTGCGCCTGTTCAGCGTCGCCAGCTTCATCAATATGCTCGGCTCCATGATCATCGGCCCGGTGGTCGCCATTCCCGCCGCCATCATTTCCGACTTTCTCGGCGTGCTGATCTGGGAAGGTCTCGGCACCTACTTTTTGCCCTATGTTCTGCAGGAGATCGGCAGCTCCTTTATTTGGGCATTGCTGCTGTACCGCCAGAAGCCTACCACTTGGCGCGTAATGCTGGGCAGACTTTCCATTTGCCTGATCGTCAACATCGTCATGGGTGTCAGCATCGATATGCTGTATCAAAGCTTCTATTATGGTCAGTCCACCGTGGCATTGACCCTGCCCAGAGTGTTCAAGAACACCTTCATGTTCCCCATTGAGACCGTGGCCCTGACCTTCTTCCTGGGCTTGATGGTCCCCATCACCAATCGCATGGGTCTGACTTACAGCGGCAGCGACGCAAAAGCCGGCCTTTCCTTCGGCAAAAAGCAGATCATTCTGCTGTTCGTACTGTTCCTGGTGGGCGTTGGCAGCGTGTTCGGCTACCTGACCTACTACTATCAGAACACTTCCCTGTCTGCCTCCTACTCCACGGACGAGCGTATCGAGCACAACCAGGAAATGCTCACCCATTTGCAGGACGAAACAGATGATTACGACCAGGGCAACTACATCACCATCGTAGACTCCGCCAAAAAGGAATTTTTGAGCAAGGAGATCACCTACACGGTCTCCGTTTACAGCTATGAGGAAATGACCGAAGATCAGATCGCCGGCGCCTGGAAACTGTCCAAATCCGGCCCCACCAAGGGCGATTACAAAGAACTTCTGACCAAAGTCGCCACCGCCAAGATCATCGTGAACAAGAGCAGCGGCGAAGTGATCTCCTGCACCGTTTCCCCGGTAAAGTAAATTGACTTTTTCCGAAAGTGCATATATAATGTAAGAAAAACTGAAAAGGAGCTTTGTTATGCACATCGATCACGATCATGTCGCCGGTCATAGCCATGACCACGAGCATTCTCACACCCACACCCACGAGCACACCCACGACGGTGTGACCCATACCCACGAACACGCCCATGTCCACGAGCACGGTCACGAGCATCCCCACGACCATGACCACCTCCACGCCGAGGGCACCGAGCACACCCATTCCCACGACTGTGCCGGGGATTGCCACAGCTGCGAGAGCCATTGCGAGCACACCCCCATGGAGGAGCTGACCGCCCTGATGAAGTACATGGTGGGCCACAACGCCGCTCACGCCAAGGAGCTGGCAGATCTGGCTGCCCAGCTGGAGAAGATCGGAAACCACACCGCTTACGAGCAGGTGATGGCCGCTGTGTCCGACTTCGAAAAGGGCAATATGCGCCTGAGCGTGGTGCTGTCCTCTCTGGGTTAAGGAGAAAACGCCATGTGCCTTTCTACTGTTTATAAAAACGCCAAGACCGAGGACATGGTGATCATGCGCAACGTCATGCGTATCGATTGCCAGGACGGCTGCGTTGTTCTCACCGATCTGATGGAGCGCAGCGTTTCCATCGAGGGGCAGCTGGTCACCGCCAATCTGGTGGACGGCTACGTGATTGTCCAGACCGTATAACCAACGCCCCCGGGGATATCCTCGGGGGCATTTTGCAGGTGAAATGATGAAGTATTCTGTTTTTAGCCGCATTCTTGGCATTTTATTAGTTTTATCCATTCTGTTTTCCGGCTGTACCGGAACGATCCCCACTGAAACCGAGGCCCTCCTGTCTACGGAAACAGAGGCCGCCGCCCTCGAGACCACAGTACCCCAGACCATCCCGGAGGCCAGTGCTCCGGAAACGACCATTCCTGAGACTGTCCCGGAGACCAACGCTCCGGAACAGACACGCCCCACCGCCCCGCTCATCGTCATTGACGCCGGGCACCAGAGCAAGTGCAACAGCGAAAAAGAGCCCATCGGCCCGTGCGCCAGCGAAATGAAAGCCAAGGTCGCCAGCGGCACCAGCGGTGTGGTCACCGGTATCCCGGAATATGAGCTGACATTACAGGTGGCATTGAAACTGCAAACCGAACTGGAGCGCCGAGGCTATCGGGTGATGATGATCCGCACCACCCATGATGTAAACATCAGCAACGCAGAGCGGGCGATCATCGCAAACGAAGCCGGAGCTGATGCTTTTATCCGGATCCATGCCAACGGCTCCTCCGATCCAAGCGTCAACGGCGCCATGACCCTGTGCCAAACGAAAAACAATCCCTACAACGCCGCCCTGTACGAAGAAAGCAAAGCCCTTTCTCTGGCGGTTTTGGAGGAGCTTGCGGACGCCGCCGGGTGCAACAAGCAATGGGTCTGGGAGACAGACACCATGAGCGGCATCAATTGGTGCCAGGTTCCTGTGACCATCGTAGAGATGGGCTACATGAGCAATCCACAGGAAGACCAACTGATGGCAACAGAAGAATACCGTGAAAAGATTGCCACCGGCATTGCCAATGGCCTGGATTCCTATTTCGAGCAACGCAAATAACAAAGGCGCACCTATTGGTGCGCCAGTCTGTCAAAAAAACTACCAATACTCCCTGATTTGTGATATAATATTCACAGA
>CAZGTR010000146.1:0-3095 GCA_964528715.1 uncultured Oscillospiraceae bacterium
ATAATTATCGCTCAATGTCTGCCAGTCGGAAGCAGTATAGATGGTCAAACACCGATGACCACAGTTGACCCCCAGGGTCACAAAAAAGTCCGCTCCCAGTTCTTCCCGCAGCTTTGCCGGGACGATCAAGCGGTTCTTATCATCCAGCTTTGCAGCATATTTTCCGATCATTGGTGTTCACCTCCTCCATTTTGCTCCACTTTACATCCATTTTGCTCCACTTAATGACAGTATAATACCATCTTCAAAAAAAATCAATCTTTTTCTTCAAAAAATTTCGACTTTTTCTCAAAATACCCTCGATTTTCCAATTTTCGAACAATTGTTCTTTCATTCGACATTTTTCGACAGTAAAAAAGCAAGGGACGAATATCCGCCCCTATGCCTCAAAAATCAACGCATTTTCTTTCAGTGTCCCCTGGATCTTTCCTGGCTTTTTCGCCATACGCAGCAGTTGCTCTGCCAGCGGACCTTCCACCTCCGTCTGGACCAGTCGCCGCAGATCTCTGGCACCGTCTCTGGGCTTGCATTGTCTTGCCAAATAACCGGCAAGGGATTCGGGCAACTCCAACGTGATCCCGATTCTACCCATACGCGCATTCAACTGGTGCAGGTATTTTTCTGCGATTTGTTCCAGCTCCCGGTCTCCCAGCGGTGAAAATGCAACGATCCTGTCCAGCCTCCCCAAAAACTCCGGTAAAAAAGTCTGCTTTAAGGAAGACTCCCAGGCATTTTTCTGTCCTTCCGGGCAAAATCCCAGCCCATCACCCCGGATCTGGCCCCCGGTGTTGGAAGTCATGACCACGATAGCGTTTTTGAAGCTGACCCGACGACCGTTGGAGTCCGTCAGCTCTCCTTCCTCTATGATCTGAAGCAGCAGTCCCAACACATCCGGATGGGCCTTTTCCAGTTCGTCCAGGAGCACCAAACAGTAGGGTCTGCGGCGTACCGCCTCCGTCAACTTGCCCCCCTCCTCGTAGCCCACATAACCAGGGGGCGCTCCCACCAGCCGTGAGACCGATTGCTTTTCGATATATTCCGTCATATCCAGCCGGATCATTGCCTCCCGGCAACCATACATTTCTTCTGCCAGTGCCCTGCAAAGCTCGGTTTTTCCCACGCCTGTGGGGCCGGTAAAGAGCATACAGGCCACCGGACGTTTTTCGTCCCGGATACCGGAAAAGCCACGGCGCACCGCCTCAGCCACTGCCGTCACCGCCTTGGGCTGACCCACCACGACCTGGGACAGGTAGCTTTCCAAATTCAGCAATCGATGGCGCTGATCTGTATTCAGCCGTCCCACCGGGATCCCGGTCCTGGCATAGACGGCCCATGCAATATCGCTCCCCGTTACTCCACGCTCCCGCTTGCTCTGAGCTGTGCGTGAAAGCACCCTTTGCATTTTGTCCCGCAGCTCCGCCGCACGTTCAAAGCGCCCCTCCCGAACAGCCTCATTCAACGCCAGTTCCAGATTTTGTGTCGTCATGCTGTGCCCGCCTCGCAACTCCTCCATCCGGGCATGGGACGCCCCCTCATCCAACAGATCGATGGCCTTATCCGGTAAATACAGATCCGGCAAATACCGCTTGGACAGTTGTAACGCCTGTTCCAACGCTTCTTCCGAAATGCGGATATGATGGTGCCGCTCCAATCCCGGCTTGACCCCCTGCAAAATGGCCATCGTCGCCTGGTCATCCGGCTCCTCCACCGTCACCGGTCGAAAGCGCCGTTCCAGTGCAGGATCTTTCTCGATATATTTCCGGTATTCCATCATGGTCGTAGCTCCCAGCATTTGCAGTTCTCCCCGTCCCAGGGCAGGCTTGAAAATATTGGCAGCGTCGATGGCCCCCTCTGCTGCGCCGGCACCTACAATGGTATGCATTTCATCTACGAACAGGATCACATCTCCGCTTCGTTTGATCTCCAGAAGTACATCCCGCAGCCGCTCCTCAAATTCTCCCCGGTATTTGGTACCTGCCACCAAATTCGCCATATTTAGACTGACCAGACGCTTTTCCCGCAGTTGTGGTGGCACATTTCCCGCCGCCATCCGCTGAGCCAAGCCCTCAGCAATGGCAGTCTTGCCCACCCCAGGCTCTCCCACCAATGCAGGATTATTCTTATTCTTTCTGCTGAGAATACCGATGACCATATCGATTTCCCGATCTCTGCCGATCACCGGATCCATGGTTGCCGCCTTCAATATCAGATCCTCGCTAAATTGCTCCAACAGCTTCAAATTCTGGCCCTCCCTTTTCAAACTGATCCATACAGGGTAGTGTAACTGCTCTACCGCCTTGGTGAACAATGCTTCCCGATCCACGCCCAGCAAGCAGATAATCTCCTGTGCCGTGGTATTTTGCCGCCGAAGCAAAGCTAACAGCAAATGTCCCGGACCAATGCTGTGTTCCTTCAGAAGCCTTGCCTCACTGGCGCTGTCTGCCAGCACCTGGCGCAGCGCTCCGGTCATTCCTTGGGGCAACGGCAATCCCGGTGTCCCATTGCCATAGATCGCCATAATACTCAAGCTCACCAGCTGCGCCGCCACCCCCGCTTCCCGCAGCAGCTGACCCCAGATATCCGTCTGTTGCGTCAGTGCCAGCAGAAGATGTTCGCTTCCCACATGACCGTGCCCCATCTGCCGGGCATTTTCCGCCGTCCGCAGGATCAATTTGGTACTCTTTTTTTCATAGCGCATGGCGACCCCTCCCACATCTGCAAAGTTTCGCCGCCTAACGCAAAAAATATACAAAAGATTTTCAAAAAAGGAATTGCATTTTCTAAAATCCATGTTAGAATAGGGGTGTATCGAAGCGGTAGCGCTTCGATCACGATTACACATATTGGAGGGAAAATCATGGCTTACAATATCACCGATGCTTGCGTCAAGTGCGGTACCTGCGCTGACAACTGCCCTGTCGAGGCGATCTCCGAGGGCGACGACAAGTTCGTCATCGATGCTGATGTTTGCGTCAGCTGCGGCGCTTGCGCTGACAACTGCCCTGTTGAGGCTATCGAAGAAGGCTAATTCTTCCGAAACGCAGTCAGTCTGCGCAGGCGGCTTGCCGGCTGTGCAGGCTGATTTTTTTGGAGTT
>CAZGTR010000147.1:0-3067 GCA_964528715.1 uncultured Oscillospiraceae bacterium
CAGGTTCTAGTGTCCATTACGGACGTGCGGGTTCAAGTCCCGCCTCGCCCACCAAAAGAAACGACGATTTTCGTAAGAAGATCGTCGTTTTTGCATATTTTAAACTTTTTTTCTTCACCATCTTGTGTACAGGCAGAGAAAGTATTATAATATGCCCATCAGAAAGGGGGATCCTTTATGACCCTAAAAGAATTGAAAGTTGGCTCAAGCGCTGTGATCACCACGGTAGGCGGGCAGGGGAGTCTGCGGCAGCATTTTTTGGATATGGGCGTGATCCCGGACGCAGAAGTCACGGTGATCAAGCTGGCCCCTATGGGCGATCCCATGGAGTTGCAGATCCATGGCTATGAGCTGACCCTGCGGCTGGATGATGCAGCGAAAATTGGAATTGAACCGATTGAAAAACGTAGCAAGCACTATCATGGCACAGTGAATTTCAGTAAATTTCAGCACCCTGGCCTGGGCGAGGGTGGCAAGTACCACGAAAAGGGAGACGGCGATCCGTTGCCGGAGGGGACGGAGCTGACTTTTGCGCTGGTGGGCAACCAGAACTGTGGCAAGACGACCTTGTTTAACCGGCTCACCGGTTCCAATCAGCATGTGGGAAATTTCCCCGGCGTTACCGTGGACCGGAAGGATGGCCCCATCCGTGGCTATCCCAATACGTTGGTGGTGGACCTGCCGGGCATTTACTCCATGTCGCCATATTCCAGCGAGGAGATCGTCTCCCGCAACCACATCCTGGTGGACAAGCCAAAGGCAATCATCAATATCCTGGACGCTACGAACATCGAGCGGAACCTGTATCTGACCATGCAGCTGCTGGAAATGGATGTGCCCATGGTGGTGGCGCTGAATATGATGGATGAAGTTACTGGAAACGGCGGCTCCATCGATATCAACGGCATGGAGGCGTTGCTAGGGGTACCGGTTGTGCCCATTTCTGCGGCAAAGAATTCCGGCGTGGATGAGCTGATCAAGCACGCAATCCATGTGGCAAAATACCAGGAAAAGCCGAAAAAACAGGATTTCTGCGATAAAAATGACTATTGTGGTGCCGTTCACCGTTGCCTTCATGCGGTGGACCATCTTATTGAAGATCATGCGGAGCGGGCTGATCTGCCAGTGCGTTTTGCTTCGGCAAAGGCCATTGAGGGAGACAGCTTGATTTTGGAACAGCTGCAGCTGGACACCAATGAAAAGGAAATGTTGGAGCACATCGTGGTCCAGATGGAGTCGGAACGAGATCTGGATCGAGCCGCTGCCATTGCAGATATGCGCTTTTCCTTCATCCAAAAACTCTGCGCCCAGACAGTTGTGCGCCCGCATGAGAGCAAGGAGCGGCTGCGCAGCCAGCGGATGGACAAGATCTTGACGGGAAAATACACTGCCATTCCTTGCTTCATCGCCATTATGCTGCTGGTGTTTTATTTGACCTTTGAGGTCATTGGCTCTTTCTTCCAGGGACTGCTGGAGCAGGGGATCGACGTACTATCTGCCATCGTTGACACGGCCCTGACCGCCGCCAATGTCAATCCTGCCATCCATGGTCTGATCATCGACGGCATTTTTGCCGGCGTGGGCAGCGTGCTCAGCTTCATGCCCATCATCGTCATCATGTTCTTCTTCCTGTCTATGCTGGAGGACAGCGGCTATATCGCCCGGGTGGCGTTTTTCATGGATAAGCTTTTGCGGCGCATGGGTCTTTCTGGACGGAGCATCGTGCCCATGCTCATCGGCTTCGGTTGCACCGTGCCTGCGGTCATGTCCACCCGGACGCTCCCCAGCGAGCGGGACCGGAAAATGACCATTTTGCTGACTCCGTTCATGAGCTGCTCCGCAAAATTACCCATCTATGGTTTCTTCGTCAGCAGTTTCTTCCCGGAATATAAGGGTCTGATCATGACCGGCCTGTATTTCCTGGGCATTGCAGTGGGGATCTTGATGGCGTACCTAATGAAAGGAACGCTTTTCAAGGGTGAAGCCGTTCCCTTTGTGATGGAGCTGCCCAACTATCGGCTACCGGGAGCAAAAAATGTGTCCCAGCTGCTGTGGGAGAAGGCAAAGGACTTCCTGCAAAGAGCGTTCTCTGTCATTTTGATCGCTTCCATTGCCATTTGGTTCCTGCAAAGCTTTGATCTGCACCTGAACATGGTGGAAAGCTCCCAAGACAGTATCCTTGCGGCTCTGGCGGGATTGTTGGCACCCCTGTTTGCGCCCATCGGGCTGGGGGACTGGCGGATCTGTACATCATTGATCAGCGGCTTTATGGCGAAGGAGAGCGTGGTGGCTACCATGGAGGTGCTCTTTGGCACCGCCATTACCACAGCCATTACTCCTTTGACCGCTGCCAGTATGCTGGTGTTCAGCTTGCTTTACACCCCCTGTGTTGCGGCCATCGCCTCCATCCGACGGGAGCTGGGTGGGAAATGGGCCATCGGCGTGGCGCTGTGGCAATGTGCCATCGCCTGGGTCGCTACCTGGCTTCTGCGCCTTCTGCTGGGAGGCATTTTATGAACCTTGTAGATATTCTGATCTTGCTGGGGCTGGGAGCGCTGGTGGGCTGGGCCTTGAGAAGTATCCGGAAGAACCGGAAAAAAGGCGGCTGCAAGGGCGATTGCAGCCACTGCGGCGGTTGCCGGTTTTGAATAACGTGCGCTGTGCATTTTTTATTTCGTTGCGATATTCGGATAGAGCCGCTATAAATTTCCAAGAGCTGTCCAAATTTTTGGGCAGCTCTTTTTGGTAAAATAGGGAAGTTTAGTCACAATAACGAATTGACATGGACTTTTCATGGTGGTATGATATCGTTACAGGGGTAATTTTGCCCCATACGGATTTTGGTTGCGGCAACGCCGCAGAGAGGAGAAATAAAAATGAAAATGAAACGATCGTGGTTCACTTCATTGGCAGTTGTCCTGGTGGCCTGCCTGTGCCTGTTCGGTGCCTTTCACACCGAGGCCCACGCCGCCAGCGTGGACGATTTGACCTTTAAGCTGAACGAGGGTTCTATAATTGCAGTAATTTGGTCAACGTAACTATTCCAGATAGCGTGACTAGTATTGGC
>CAZGTR010000148.1:0-3059 GCA_964528715.1 uncultured Oscillospiraceae bacterium
ATCCCTTCCTTTGGCATCTCATTTTTGCTTCTGCATTTTGCTCATCACTAGATTTTACTTGCTATTTTCGACCAATTTCGCTAGAATAACCATAGAAGACAATCTTCTATGAAATTTTCCAATAAAAATGCAAATGCTATCCCCACAGGAGGCACATCATGAGAGAAAATGAACCCACAACAGGGATGTTAGATCTGATCATCCAGCCCGCCTTTACCGTCAAGGGCGGAATGATCCAATCGTGCAACGAAGCTGCACAAAAACGTTTTCTGGAGCCTGGCATTCCCATTGACACGCTGCTTTCCACCGGGTGTGAAGAATACCAGGCATTGACCGACGGTTGTCTGTACCTGACCCTCAAGATCGGAGACCTCCCTTACGGTGCCTGTGTCCGCCGGATGGAGGGCTTGGATCTGTTCACACTGGAGCAGGAAGCCGATCAATCCGAATTACAGGCCATGGCATTGGCCGCCCAGGAGCTGCGTGATCCGCTTTCCAGCGTGATGACCGTTGCAGATCAGCTGTTTCCCCTTGCCGACGACGGTAGCGACCCAGGCCGAACTTCCCAGGTCTCCCGGATCAACCGGGGCTTGTTCCAGATGTTGCGGATCATCAGCAATATGTCCGACGCTTACCGCTATACCCAGCAAACCATTCCCCATTTGACAGTCCAAAACATCCAGGAGACCGTCCAGGAAATATTCGACAAAAGCACGGCACTTTTGGAACATGGAAGCATTCAGCTTCGCTTCACAAATCTTGACCATCCAGTGTTCACCTTAGCAGACTCTGAAAAGCTGGAGCGGGCCATTTCCAACATCATCTCCAATGCTGTGAAATTTTCCCGTTCCGGCAGCCAAATCGAAGCCACATTTACACGCCGGGGCAATTTGCTTTATCTAAGTGTGCAAGATGATGGCTGTGGCATTGAAAATGCGATACGCAGCAACATCCACGCCCGCTATCTGCGCCAGCCGGGCCTGGAGGATCCTCGCTTTGGTCTGGGTCTTGGTATGATCTTTATCCGTGCCGCCGCCGCCGTCCACGGTGGAACGGTACTCATCGATCATCCGAAGGACTGTGGCACCCGCCTCACCATGACACTGGCCATCAACCAGAATGTGGAGGCCACCCTGCGCACCAGTACCTTCCACGTGGACTACGCCGGAGAGCGGGATCATCTGCTTATGGAGCTTTCTGATGTTCTGCCCAACTCCCTTTACGAATCAAATCAGATCAATTAAACTTTCTTCCCGGCCCGCAAAAATGCGGGCCGGATCTTTTTATAGATACTGCTTCAGATACCGGCCAGTGTAGCTGCCTTCCGTGGCAGCCACCTGCTCCGGGGTACCCTGGGCAACCACCGTGCCGCCCCCATCGCCCCCCTCAGGGCCCAGGTCGATGAGGTAGTCAGCCGTTTTGATCACATCCAGATTATGCTCAATGATCAGTGCCGTGTTTCCGGCATCCACCAGGGTTTGAAGCACTTGCAGCAGCTTGTGCACATCCGCCGCATGAAGGCCCGTAGTGGGCTCATCCAGCACATAGATAGTCTTGCCGGTGGAAACTCTTGCCAGCTCCGTTGCCAGCTTCACTCGCTGGGCTTCGCCGCCGGAGAGGGTCGTGGAGGACTGGCCCAGTTTTACATAGCCCAGGCCCACTTCCACCAGTGTTTGAGCCTTGCGGCGGATCTTGGGGAGATTTTCGAAGAAATCCACCGCTTCCTCCGCTGTCATATCCAGCACCTGGGAAATATTTTTTCCCTTGTAGAGCACTTCCAGAGTCTCCCGGTTGTACCGGGCACCCTTGCACACCTCACAGGGTACATATACATCCGCCAAAAAGTGCATTTCGATCTTCACCAGGCCGTCACCGCAGCAGGCTTCGCACCGGCCGCCCCTGACATTGAAGGAGAACCGGCCCGGGCCGTAACCCCGGATCTTGGCGTCGTTGGTGGAAGCGAACAGGTCCCGTATGTCGTTGAACAATCCCGTGTAAGTTGCGGGGTTTGACCGGGGCGTTCTGCCGATGGGGCTCTGGTCAATGTCAATGACCTTGTCCAGATACTCCATGCCCTCCACCTTAACACAGGCACCCGGGCGGGTGCGGGCGTGGTTGAGCTTTGCAAGCAATGTCTTATTCAGCACTTCTCCCACCAGGCTGGACTTGCCGGAACCGGACACGCCGGTGACACAGGTCAGCGTTCCCAACGGGATCTGCACATCGATGTTTTTCAAATTGTTTTCCGTGGCCCCATGGACTGCCAGCGCATGACCGTTACCGCTGCGGCGACTGGCAGGCACCGGGATCTTCTTCACCCCGGACAGATACTGTCCGGTGACGGAGCGGGGTTCCCGGATGATATCTTCCAAGGTGCCCGCCGCCACGATCTCGCCACCATGGCTACCGGCACCGGGGCCCACATCCACGATAAAATCCGCTGCCCGCATGGTATCCTCGTCATGCTCCACCACGATCAAGGTGTTTCCAATGTCCCGCAAATGCTTCAATGTCGCCAGCAGCTTATCATTGTCCCGCTGGTGCAGGCCGATGGACGGCTCATCCAAAATGTACAGCACGCCCATGAGGGACGAGCCGATCTGGGTCGCCAGCCGGATACGCTGGCTCTCACCGCCGGACAGAGTCCCCGCCGAGCGGGACAATGTCAGATAGCTCAGACCCACATCCGTCAGGAAGCGAAGTCTCGACACGATCTCCCGGACGATCTGCTCTGCCACGATGGCCATATTTCCCTCCAGATGGAGGTTTTCCATAAATGCCAGTTCTTTTTCAATGCTCATGTCGCAGAACTGCATGATCCCCATGCCGCCTACCGTCACCGCCCGGGCAATGTCCGACAGCCGCTCCCCATGGCAATGGGGGCAGGGTGCCGTAGACATACACTCTTCCAGCTCTTTCCGGGCCGCATCCGACTGGGTCTCCTTGTAGCGCCGGGCCACATTGTTCATAATGCCCTCAAAGGGCTGCTCCAACACGCCCATACCGGTGCCCCGGTTGTAGGTCATGCGCAGCTTCTCCTCCCCGGTACCGTAGAGGAT
>CAZGTR010000149.1:0-2995 GCA_964528715.1 uncultured Oscillospiraceae bacterium
ACCAATACCATCATCGCTTCCATGTTCCAGGATCGGGGCCTTATGCCCTCGGAGAAAATGGCGGGCATGATGGCGGCGGCAATTTTGTCTGATACAGTCATGTTCAAGTCCCCTACCTGCACGGATCGGGATATCCGCACGGCGGAGCGGATGGCGAGAATTGCCAACGTCTCTCTGGATGAGCTGGGTAAGGAGATCTTCTCCACCTACACCGACTCCAAGACTGCCAAGGAGCTGCTGATGTCTGACTACAAGGAGTTCCATATCGCCGGACATGACCTGGCAGTGGCACAGATCACCTGCGTGGACAGCCCGAAGCTGCTGGAGCGTAAGGAGGAGTTCTTGGAGCGAATGGCACTGCTGGCGGAGCAGAAGGGCTTCTCCATGATCATCCTCATGCTCACGGACGTGCTGCTGGAGGGAAGCCAGATGATCTATCTGGGAGACGATGATGTGATCTCCCAGGCATTCAATATCAGCCCCAAGGGCAATACATTTTTCCTGCCTCAAGTCATGAGCCGGAAGAAGCAGGTCATTCCCATGCTGTCGGCATTGTGGGGCTAAAAAGAAAAACAGGAGGTCAGTATGGGATTTGAAGCGCTGCTGGGCAATGAGCGGCTGAAGGAAAATTTAAGAAACAGTCTGAAAAATCAGCACATTTCCCATTTTTATCTGATCTCCGGGCCGGAAGGATCCGGAAAACACACCCTGGCCCGGCTGTTGGCGGCAGCGGCATTGTGCGAACATTCTGACGCACCCTGCGGCGTTTGTAACAGTTGTCGCAAGGTGATGGAGGGACTTCACCCGGATGTGATCACTGTGGAGGATCCGGAGCATAAAAATGTCTCCGTGAAGCTGGTGCGCCAGGCCCGAGAGGATGTGTTCGTCCGGCCCAATGAAGGAAACCATAAAATTTACATTTTTCCCCAGGAGTTGGGGTTGGAGGGGCAAAATGCCCTGCTAAAAATTCTGGAGGAACCACCAAGCTACGGTATTTTCCTGCTGCTGACGGACAATCCGGAGCGGCTGTTGCCTACGGTGCGCTCCCGGTGTACGGAACTGGCCCTAAAGGGACTGTCCCCCGGGGTGGTGAAAGAGGCACTGCGTCGGGAATTCCCGGAAACGACACCGGAGGTGCTGCAAGCAGCCATCGCCCGTAGCGGTGGTTATCTGGGCCAGGCCCGGGCTCTGTTAGAGCTGGGGGGCGCACTGCAACCACAAACGGAGCAGTTCCTGCGCAGTTTCATCGCCAAGGATGCGCTGGAACTGACCCGAACATTGGTGCCAATGGAAAAATGGAAGCGGGATCAGCTGCTTCAAGTGCTGGAAAGCTGGTCACACTTTTTGCAGGAAGCCTTGGCTTGCCGCAGCGGGTTGCAGCCATTGCACCCTTTGACAGGGGAACTGGCTGCAAAACGTACATCCCAGGATCTGCTTATGGCGATCACGCAGCTGCAAAAGGCCATGGAATATGCCCAGAGCAATGTGTCGGTGGCGGCGATCTGCGGATATCTTTCCTGGCAATTACGATGAATTTTTGACGGCTTTTGCCGTGCTGATAAGGAGAAACCAATGGAAGAAAAGGAAATTTTGACTGCTGAGGTGGTGGATATCCAGTTCCGCCCTGGGCAGAAGGTTTATTATTTTGCCCCGGATGGGAAAACGTATCACACCGGCGACCATGTGATCATTGATACGGCCCGAGGTCCGGAGTATGGTATCTGTGCGGCCGGAAATCATAATATTCCGGCTAAGGAAGTGATCAGCCCACTGCGTTGTGTGCTGCGTATCGCCAACGAGCAGGATGAGAAGATCATCCAGGAAAACCGGGCCAAGGAAAAGAAAGCGTATGAGGTCTGCCAGCAAAAAATCGAAGCCCACGGTCTGGATATGCAGCTGGTGTCTGCGGAGTGCGCTTTTGATGGCAGCAAGATCCTGTTCTTCTTCACGGCAGACGAGCGAGTGGATTTCCGGGAGCTGGTGAAAAATCTGGCTTCTGTGTTCCATACTCGCATTGAATTGCGCCAGATCGGTGTCCGGGATAAGGCAAAGATGGTGGGCGGCCTGGGTATCTGCGGCAGACCATTCTGCTGCGCCAGTTTCCTGGATGATTTCCAGCCGGTGTCCATCAAAATGGCCAAGACCCAGAATTTGAGCCTGAACCCGGTGAAAATTTCCGGCACCTGCGGGCGGCTGATGTGCTGCCTGAAGTATGAGCAGGAGGCCTACGAAGATCTGCTGCGCAGCGCCCCCAAGGCGGAGTCCTTTGTGGACACCCCGGAGGGTCGGGGTACCATCGTGGAGGTGGACTTGCTGCGACAGCGGGTAAAGGTGCGGATGGAAGATCAGCCGGAGACCATCACCAGCTTCCATAACGACGAGATCGCCGTGCTGCGTAGCGGCAAGGCAAAGAAAAATGACCCGCCTATCCCGGCAGATCTGGCACCTATTTCCGGCAACGGCAAGCGCCAGCGCCGGGAGGAAAAACAGGAGCAGGTGTTCCTGGATCCCATTAAGTTCCGCTACAGCGACGAAGCGGTGGTGGAGCCGGCATCTCAAGAGGTAGATCCGGAGGAGGCAAGCCCAGAGAATAAGCCGAAGCGCCCTCGCCGGAACCGCAACCGGAACCGCAAGGCAGAAAATGCTCCCGCTCAGGACGCTGCACCCAAGCAGGAAAAGCCGAAGCAGGAGCAGCCCCAGAAAGAGGAAGCTGCGTCTGGTCAAGAGCCGAAGAAAAATGGCGGAAACTATCGCCGCCGCCGTCCGAATTACCGCCGCAAACCCAAACAGGGCGGCGGCAATGCAGCCGAATAAACGCAAAAGGCGCACCAATAGGTGCGCCAGTTTGTCAAAGAACCCCTGTTTTCAGAAGCAGAAAACAGGGGATTCGGCATATATAGGAGAAAACAGGAACAATATTCGAGAAACAAAGGAGTTATCCCAACTCCAATTTGCCAGTTTTTTCAGATTCATGGCAGCATATTTAAGCCTGACC
>CAZGTR010000150.1:0-2989 GCA_964528715.1 uncultured Oscillospiraceae bacterium
GAATATTATATCACAAATCAGGGAGTATTGGTAGTTTTTTGACAGACTGGAAAGCCAGCAGCTGATGTCAGCTGCTGGCTTTTTGCTTGGTCCATAATGCCGGAATATGGAGAAAAAGCAATGCCTGCTGTGCCGTTGTCTGGGTGTGGAGGTAACAAAAATGATACAAAAAAGATGGGAAAAATAACAGATTGTAGTTGACATAATGCGAAAAAATCCATATACTGGAATCATTCAGAACGAACCAGGAGGAAACACGATGGGATACGGGACAAGTGAAAAGAAAACAAAACGGAACACCGGCTTGCTTCGGGTGATCGTGGCATTGAGCTGTTGTCTGGTGGCGCTGCTCGCATTAATGCTGGCACTGAAAATGCGCCCGGCTGTGCCGGATAATACCACCGGCTCCCCCAGCACCACGGAAAGCACTTCTGAGACCCAGACGGCGACAACTTCGCCGGAGGAGAGCACTGCTGAGACCCAGCAGCCTACGGAAACGGAAGCGCCCACAGAGACACAACCGCCCGAGACGGCGGAGCCCACCACGGCTCCTACTCAGCCCGTTGAGACAACAACACCCACGATCCCACAGGTCAGTGGCTCGCTGACAACGCACCCGCTGCTGGGCGGCAATTACCTGAATGTGGGGGAAGGGTATGTGGCGGAAGTGATCCTCTACGGTGCGGAGACCTTTAAGGGCACCACCAAGGATGATTATTCCCTGCCCACCAACAACTATCTGCCCGAGGGTACGGTGGACTACTGTTACAGCAAGGTCATCACCAACGGAAACCTTTCCTATGTGGTGTTGCGCAGCGGTCAGCGGGTGTATTTGCAGAAGAAAAATACCCCCATGGCTGCAAAAGTCCAGGTGGTCAAGCAGTTCGATGCCACGTTGCCCGATCACAATGAGCTGAATGTGGTCTCATTTGAGAATACCGGGCGGCATACTGTGCTGACACTGGACTGCCTGTGGAAAGCGCCGTTTTATTTTGATATGGCACCCCAAAGCTATACGAACCCCAGCCAAAGCTCCAGTCGTGATTTTTCGGTTACCAGTTGCACGGCGAAATACATCGACATTACCTTCTGCTATGCCACCTCTTTTGCCGGAACTGTGCAGATCCCGGCGAATAACCCGGTGTTAAAGTCTGCTGAACTGATCCGCAATGAACACGACTGCACCTTGCGGCTGTACTTAAAAAAGACCGGTGCTTTTTACGGCTGGGATGCCTACTACAATGACCAGGGCCAGCTGTGCTTCCAGTTCCTGAACCCTGCAAAAGTGACCAAGGCGGATAACGAGTGCGGTGCGGATCTGACCGGTGTGAAGATCATGATCGATGTGGGCCACGGCGGGCATGACTGCGGCGCAGTGGCAAAGGACAGCGGTGGAAAACAGTGGGAGGAAGCGGATCTGAATCTGAGCCTTGCCAAAGCCCTGAAAGAAAAGCTGGAGGCGGCGGGAGCTACAGTGATCCTGAATCGTGAGGGGGACACGACCTTGGCGGTGGATACCAGGTTGACCATGCTGAGGGCAGAAGCACCGGACTTCTGTATCGCCATCCACCAGAATTCCTATGCGGACAGTTCAAAGGTCAACGGCTTCATGTCCTATTACTATACGCCCTATTCCCAGTTGGCGGCAAGCAAAATCTGCCAGACTACCAAATCTTCCGGAGTGTACAAGTCCAGTGGACTGGGCTGGCACGTGTATTTCACTGCCCGACAGACCACTTGTCCCATTGTGCTGACGGAAAATGGCTACATGAGCAGCCCCTATGATTTGGGCAATATGACCAGTACAGAGGGTGTGAATGCCAAGGCGGCAGCCCTTGCCAAGGGCATCGGGGACTATTTCCTGGCCATCCAAAGTTGATATATAAATGCGCTGTACCCGGAATATGGGTACAGCGCATTTTCATTTGACCAGTGGCAGAGTGTGGAAAATTTCCGAGACAATAGAGCGGTATTCGGCAAGGTCGGTGGTTTTTCGCAGCCGCTTGCCCAGCTTTTCGCTCCCCTGGAACCGGGGAAGCAGATAGCTCCAGTTTTCCTTTAGCCGGAACATGGCATTACGGCTGCCGCCGAACAGCTCCAGATATTCTTCCAGCAGGGCATCGTGGAACTGGGCCAGCACAGGGACGGTCGTGCCGCCGGGGAGAAGCATTCCGGGGTCGCCGATCAGCGCCCGCCCGATCATCACCGCCTGCACATCCGGAAATTCTGCGGCAATGCGCTGAATATCTGCCATGCTTTCGATGTTTCCGTTGTAGCACAGGGGATTTTTGCTGTTTTTGGCGGCGTAGCGGAACATTTCCATGTCCACATCCCCCTGGTAAAATTGCTTGCGCACCCGGGGATGGATGGTCAGTTCCCGGATGGGGTAGCGGTTCAGAACATCCAAAATTGCCGGGAATTCCTGGGGATCCTCCAGCCCCAGCCGGGTCTTGACGGAGATGGGCAGGGGGCTTTTGCCCAAAATCTCCTGCATAAAAGCATCTAGTGCCCCGGGCTCCCGGAGCATCCCGGCACCCTTTCCTTTGGCAACTACGGTGCCGGAGGGGCAGCCAATGTTCAAATTCACTTCGTCATAGCCCCGCTCTTGGCAGACCTGGGCCGCCCAGAGAAAATCCTCGGCGCTTTTGGTCAGCACCTGGGGCACGGCGGAAAAGGGCACACTGTCCGCCATGGGCAGCTCCCGGCTCTCTTTTTGAGACAGGGTGCGGTGCATGGTGGGGGAGAGAAAGGGCATATAGTAGCGATGGATGCCTCCAAAATACCGGTGGTGCAGCCGGCGGTAAACGCTGTCCGTCAGCCCCTCCATGGGGGCAAAATAGTAACGCATGAAAACGCCTCCTTTTGGGCCATCATAGCATATAAAACCATATTTGACAAGAAATATCCGCTCTTTCCGGGGAAAGAGCGGATAAATTGTATTTTCTTACACTTCCGTGATCACAGGCAGGATCATGGGATTGCGCTTGGT
>CAZGTR010000151.1:0-2989 GCA_964528715.1 uncultured Oscillospiraceae bacterium
AAGGTTTGAATTTCATTCTATAAAGTGTTCAATTTGTTCTTGAAATTTACGAAAAGGATATTTTTGCCGCTTTGTTTATAATTCTTTCGGTAACTGTACATATTTTTTTCACATCCGGCGGATAAAATATTGCCATAGAAACAATGATCCAGGAGGACAACACCATGGAAAACAACGAAAACATCCCCTACGGCACTGATCCCGAACAAAAGCCACAGAAGGCTTCCCCCTTTGCCGATTCTCCTTATGAGATCCCCCAGGAGCAGCCCGCTCCTCAGCAGCCTCAGTGGACGCCCAATGCGCAGCCTCGCCAGGAGATCCCCCAGTGGACCCCGCCTGTTCATGAGACCCCGGTCAACGAGCCGTCCAAGCCAAAAAAAGGAAAGGGTATCGTAAAGGCCGTTGCTGCCGTTGCCGCCGCTGCCGTTCTGGTGGCAGCCGGTTGCGGTATTACCGCAGCCTCCTTCAATGGCCGTCTGGACGACCAGCAGGCCCAGTATCTGGAAGTTCTGGAGCAGCTCAACAGCAAAATTCAGGAGCTGGATCAGGAAGTGGAGTCCAACTCCTTCACCGGCAATGGCAACTCCCTTTCCGGCACCGCCACAGCAGACGGTCTGACCCCCGGTCAGGTCTATGCCCAGAATAAGAACAGCGTGGTGGCCATCTCCAACCAGGCTACCACCAATATCTACGGTCAAGTCACCGAGACCGCTTCCTCCGGTTCCGGCTTTATCTATTCTTCTGATGGCTACATCGTCACCAACTACCATGTGGTAGAAGGGGCCACGACCTTGACCGTCATCACCTTTGATGGTACCGAGTACCCCGCCACCCTGGTGGGCTATGATGACGGCAACGACCTGGCTTTGCTGAAGATCGATGCCACCGACCTGCCCGCCGCCAAGATCGGCAGCAGTGACGATCTGATCGTGGGCGATCAAGTGGTTGCCATCGGCAACCCACTGGGTGAGCTGACCAACACCCTGACCGTCGGCTACATCAGCGCCAAGGACCGGGATGTTTCCACCGACGGCACTGTGATCAATATGCTCCAGACCGACGCCGCCATCAACCCCGGTAACTCCGGCGGCCCCTTGTTCAATATGAAGGGCGAGGTCATCGGCATCACCACCGCCAAGTATTCCGGTACCACCACCTCCGGCGCTTCCATCGAGGGTATCGGCTTTGCCATTCCCTTTGATGATGTTGCCGGTATGATCACCGAGCTGATCGAAAACGGCTACATCTCCGCTCCTTACATGGGCGTGAAGGTCACCACCCAGACCGACGGGATCGGCTGCTACATTTACAGTGTGGAAGCAAACAGCCCCGCCGCAGCAGCAGGGCTGCAGGCTGGGGACATCATTCGAGCCATCGGTGATTACGATGTCACTTCCTACGCAGAGCTGAGCAAGGCTCTGGACCACTTTAAGGCCGGCGAAACCACCTCCATTTATGTTCTGCGTGGTCGCCAGATCCTGGAGCTGACCATCACCTTTACGGAGAAAAACGCCCCGACAAGCTCCACCGTCCCCACTTCCAGCACCATGCCCAGCGGCGGCAGCGCCGAGGATTGGTATAACTACTGGAAAAACTACGAAAACCAAGGCTGATCTTCACAAGGCACCGGGATCCCCGGTGCCTTGTTTTTTCCGTATTGGGCCGCCTGCGATCTTGATTTTTTGTCGAAAATCGTAAAACAATTGTGAATTCCATTGAAAACTCCGCTGTTCTGTGCTATTATGTAAAAAGCTGATTTGCACAGCGGAATACTGCCCCGCGATTTTTGATATCCTAAACTGTGTGCTTCATCCATCCTTTGTATTTCCATTGGAGGTTTTATCATGTATCGCAAAAAAAGTCATCGCAGGTCCTGGCAGAATGTTGCTTTGAGTATCCTGTGTGTCATTCTGTTTTTGATCCTGGCGGTTCTGATATCCGGAACTGCTTATGTAAACTATCTAATGGGTCTGATCAACCACGACCCCGGCACCGACACCTACCCCAGCGACTATGTGGGCACCTGGGAAACGGATGCAGACGATACCATCGATCCGGATTATACCGGCCCCATCATCGACCCTACGGACATTACCATGGATAGCACAGCCCCAACCATTATCGACAGCGGCGATAACATCGTCAACATCCTGCTGGTGGGCCAGGACCGGCGTGGCTACGAAAATTACCGTACCCGCTCCGACTCTATGATCCTGTGTACCTTTAATAAGCAAAACAAGACCATCACGCTGACCTCTTTCATGCGGGATATGTACGTGACGATCCCAGGTTATAAATCACAGAAGATCAATGCTGCTTACGCCTTTGGCGGTATGAGCCTTTTGAAAGAAACACTGGCGGTGAATTTTGGTGTGCATGTGGACGTGTGTCTGGAAGTGGACTTTGACGGTTTCACCAAGGTCATTGATACCGTCGGCGGTGTGGATATTTACTTGAACGAAAAAGAAGTGGAATACATGAGCGGGCATGGTGGCGGCTGGAGCTTTCAGGTGGGCATAAATCATCTAAATGGCGATCAGGCCCTGCTCTATTCCCGGATCCGCAAGATCGGAAACGCAGACTATGAGCGTACCGAGCGGCAGCGCCGGGTGATCACTGCACTGATCAACAAAGCCAAGAACAGTAGCTGGACGACATTGCTCAATCTTATGCAGGAAGTCTTGCCTTCGGTCACCAGTGATACCTCAGGCAGTGACTTGATCAAATATGCAGCAGATCTGTTCCCACTGATCAACAGTGAGATCATTACCCAGCGTATACCTGTTGATGGTACCTTTACCAGTGGCTCTATCAATGGCGTCGGTGACTCTCTGATCATCGATTTTGATGCCAACCGAGCCATCCTGCGCAAGACTCTGGAGGGCTAACCCAAATAACAAGATATTCCCCGGATGTATCTACATCCGGGGAATATTCAGTTTGTCAAAGAACCCCTGTTTTCAGAAGCAGAAAACAGGGGATTCGGCAT
>CAZGTR010000152.1:0-2948 GCA_964528715.1 uncultured Oscillospiraceae bacterium
CCCAGGAACATCATGGCTTCCTTGCCCAGCTCGTGGGTGATGTCTACCATTTCCTTGCACAGCTTTGCCACTTCCCGGCGCTGGAAGGCCTGGAAATCCTTATATTCCCTGGAGGGAATGCGGTACTGGTTGTTGTGATAGCCCTGATCCACGATGAACTCAGGGCGGAATTTGTAGCCCACTTCTTTTTCAAACTGCTCTAGGATATAGGGAGAGACGGAGGCGGAGTAGCCGTACCAATCCACAAATTTTTCCCGCTTCAGCTCGTCGAACACCAGCGTGAACTGGTGGAAGAAGGTGGTGTAGCGGATGACGTTCACATAGGGGTGCTCTGCGATGAATTTACGCAGGCGCTCCATGGTGTAGGCGTGGGTCTTGGGCTGGCGGACATCAAAGGTGATCTGGTGTTCGAAGTCTTTCCAGTCGTTGGTCACGGCGTTGTACATGTGCACCGGATCCCAGATGATATAGGCCAGGAAGGCGACGGTGTACTCATGGTAGCTTTCCGGATCCGGGATCACCACACAGCCGGTCTCGACATCGTAATCCCAGCATTCGGGGGACATGGGGGTACCTGTGGTCCGGTCCATGACTTCCCACCAGCGTTTGATATCGTCCCGGGTGTTCACCTGCATCAGCTCCGGGGAAATGCCCTGCATGAGGTGGATAGACAGGGGACCGCCGGTGGCGGTATGGAAGCCGGTCATGATATAGCACTGCTGCACCTCGTCGGGATTGGCCTTGGCCCAGACATTGTCCTTGCGGGTGGTGTAGTAGGTGGAGTAGATCTTTGCGTTTTGATTTTGCAGTTCGGCGGGGAAAGCGGTGCCATCGCAGTCACGGATGGCATCAGCGCCCCATTTTTTCAGAATTTCCAGGGTCTCGGGGACCACGTCCAAGTCGGTAGGGATGGTCACACGACCGGTTTTTTTCATATCACTCATAGTAACACTCCTTGTTTTGCGCTTAGCCTTTGACACCGCCGCCGGTGACACCGGCGATGATCTTCTCGGACATGAAGATGTACAGCAGGAAAGTTGGCAGGAACACGATGATCACGGCTGCGAACATACCGCCGTAGTTACCGGAATACTTCATGGCGTTGACGATCTGCAACAGGCCCACGCCAACGGGCATATATTTATCCTTGCTGGTGAAAATCAGTGCCATGAAGAACTCGTTCCACACAGACATGAAGTTAAAGATGGTCACGGTGATGACCGCCGGTTGCACCAGCGGCAACATGATCTGCCAGAAAGTTTTGGCGTGGCTGCAACCGTCCAGATAAGCCGCTTCCTCATAAGAGCGGGACAGGGTGGAGAAGAAGTCAAGCAGATAGATGGTGGTATAGGGCACCCGGAGCATGATGTATAGGGCTACCAGCAGGATCCGGCCCTTGATACCCCACTGAATGGACAGGGAGTATAGCGGCATGATGATCATGATGGTGGGCACGCTCATGGCGATGACCAGACCAATACGGATGAGCTTGCTACCGGTGAACCTCCACCGAGACAGCACATAGGCGGCGGGAGCAGAGATCAGCAGCACACCGGCACAGGCGATGACGGCATACATCAAACTGTTGCCGAAATAGACGGAAACATTCTGGACTTTCCAGGCGGTGACGTAGTTCTCCCAATGCAATCCGCTGGCAAATTCCAGTACCTTGCCGGTGAAGATCTCCCGGGAGGTGGAAAGGCTGGCGGCTATGATCCAGAAGAGCATGGCGGCGGTCAGTGCAACCCACGCCACGACGATGATATATCCGGGCAGGAGCCGCAGCTCCTTTTTCCAATTGATTTTTTCACGATATTTAGCCATAACTGCGCTCCTTCCTCAGTATTCCAGGTCGCTGTCCTTCAGCAGGACATTCATAATGCCATAAATGGCGACGATGATCAGTGTCAGCACAACGCCCACGGCGGCGCCGGCACCGGCATCCCGTTCCGTAATGCCTTTGCCGCCAAAGACGGTGTCATATAGGTACACAACGGGCACGATGGTAGAGCCCTCGGTATTGACCGGGGAGAACATCTTGGTCCACAGGAAGAAGGTGGTGGCGTTGATACTCCAGAAGGTGATGGTGGTGCGGATCACGCCCTTGAGCAGGGGCATGGTGATCTGGGTGAACTGGCTGATCTTGTTGGCACCGTCCAAAGTGGCGGCTTCGTAGATATCGGAGGGGATTCCCTCAATGCCGCTGATGTAGATGAGCATATAGTAGCCGACGCTGCCGAACACAAAGGCAGCCAGCATGGCCCAGAACTTCAGATCGGAGCCCAGCCAGCGGATGTTTTCGCCGCCGAACAGATTGACCAGCTGGTTGAGCAGGCCGTAGTCGTAGTTGAAGATGTATTGCACCCACATGGTGGCCAGTGCTACGGCGCTGATGATATTTGGCATATAGATGGCGGCCTTGAAGAACTTGGCACCCCGAATGCCGCTGGTCAGGATGACGGCCATGAGCATGGACAGAGCCAGGGTAATGATACCGCCTACGATCCAGATCAGAAGCATATTCTTCATGGAAAGCAGGAAACCGTTATTGTGCATGATCTTATAATAGTTCGCCAGACCATTAAAGGACCATTGGCTGGTGGATTCCGTCAGACTTTCTACCTTGAAAAAGCTCATGACGACCGTTCGGATCACGGGATAGACATACATGAGCAGCAGGCAAACGATGGTTGGGAAGATGAACAGGAAGATCATCGTTTTGTTCTTTTTCATTTCTGCAATCACCTCAAAAATAGATTAAATGCGCCCGCACTGCCTTGCAGCAGAGCAGGTATATGGATTTGAAGCCTTCAAACCCATATACCCGGCCTGGGAAAGACGGGGGAAAAGGCGGCACCCATTCAGGTGCCGCCTTCGGTAACGGTCTTACAAATCCCTGAATAAATCAACTGTGACGGATAAATCACCGGCTCACAGCTTTCGCTGAT
>CAZGTR010000153.1:0-2918 GCA_964528715.1 uncultured Oscillospiraceae bacterium
AGGGGTAAATGGGAGCGCAGCCCAGCCCGGCCACCAGAAAGCCCGCCATGGCGGGAAGGTCGCTCTCCACCGGGAGCAGCAACAGCAAAAGACCTGCGCAGCAAATGCCGCTGCCCAGCCGGATCATGTTCCGATCTCCCAGCCGGTCGGACAAAAATCCGGCGGCGAAGCGCCCGGCGGTCATGCCGATGTAAAACAGCGCCGCCAGGGACGCAGCGGTGTCCTCCCCAATGCCCCGGACGCTGACTAGATACGAGCTTGCCCAGAGCATGGCGGTGGACTCCAGTGCGCAGTAGCACAAAAAGCCCAACAGCACGAATACCACGCCCCGGACCTTCAGCGCACCTACAAGGCCCAACGCCGGTGCCTTTTCCGATTCTTCCTGGGTATCTTCAAAGACACGCCAGACTGGCAGCGTCAGCAGCAGAATGATCCCGATGCCCAGCTGCACCAGACCCACGATCCGGTAGCCACTTTGCCAGGTGGAGCTGGTCAGGGCGTAGCCCATGATGCTGGGGCTGATCATGGCACCCAGACCCCAGAAGCAGTGGAGCCAGCTCATCTGCCGGGAGCTGAAATGCAGAGCCACATAGTTATTCAACGCTGCATCGATGGCTCCTGCACCCAGACCGTAGGGAATGGCCCACAGGGGCAACATCCAGAATTGGTCGGCGGTGGAAAAGCCCAGCAGGGCGATGGCAGTGAGGAACACGCTGCCCACGGTGACGATCTTCGTCCCTAGGCGGCGGGTCAGCTTTTCGGACATCAGGCTGGACAAAATGGTGCAGCCGGAGATGACCATGGTCACCATGCCCATATTCCCCACGGGAACATTCAGATCCAGGTGCATGGTGGGCCAGGCGGAACCCAGCAGGGAGTCCGGCAGGCCAAGGCTGATAAAAGCTAGGTAGATCAGCGCAAGTAAAACAGTCAGCATAAAAACCTCGTTATTTTTTCTTTTGATGGAACAGGGTGCTCATCAGCAGCACCGCCCAGCCAAACAGGCTGAGTACCCACACCTGGGAGCAGACCATGGGGGTGGAGACGATGATCAGCAGCCAGTACAGCACCGTGCCCACGGCATCGGAGGAGTTGGCGGAGAGAAAATTCAGAACAATGGTGACGGTGGTCACGGACAAGGACAAAATGCTCAACCTGCGGATGAGTTTCACAGTTCCACGGTCGCCGCCCCTGATGGCGTGGTGCAGCAGAAGTCCCGGGGGGATAAAAAAGCCAAGACTTGTCAGCAGTAATAGCCAAAACAGAGCGCTGTCGGGACTTGGGATGAAGCCCCAGAGGGTACAGGTCAGATATAAAATGCCCCAGGCGATCCAGTATTTTTTCGTTTTGTTCATGGTATGCTCCTTTGAATGGGTTGCTTCCCTCTATTCTAACCTAACCGCCGCCATTGTCAAGGAAAAAATACTGGACACTCCTGCTTCCGTCTGTTATAATTGAAGTATCTTTTGTGAGGGGAGCTGTTTTCCTATGAAATGTCCCTTTTGTGGCGCTTTGGAAAGCAAAGTGGTGGATTCCCGCCGTTCGGAGGACGGCTTGAGTATTCGCCGCCGCCGGGAGTGTATCTCCTGCCAGCGCCGGTTCACCACTTATGAGATCGTGGAAAGTTTACCCATCATCGTGGTCAAGCGGGATGGAACCCGCCAGAGTTTTGACCGGAACAAGATCCTCAACTCCATGGTTCGGGCCTGTGATAAGCGGAAAGTGGACCTTTCCGATTTGGAAGCCATCACCACAGCCATTGAGCAATCCATCCAGAATGATCTGGAGCGGGAGGTCAGCACCGACCGGCTGGGCGAGATGGTCATGGAGCGGCTGAAACCCTTGGACGAAGTGGCCTATATCCGCTTTGCGTCCGTGTATCGACGGTTCCAGGATGTCAGCGGCTTTATCCGGGAGATCGAGCAGTTTCTGGAGAAAAAGTAAGGAGTTTATGCAATGGACGCATTGAAAGCGCTGTTGAGCGATTTTGATTTTGGCGCACTGATCCCGGATCTTTCCACGATCTTGGGATGGCTGGAGCTGCTGGTGCGTATCGCCGTGATGGCGGGGCCGATCCTGCTGCTGGGCTTCGGCCTGGTGTTTCTGGTGGCTGCCCCGAAGGAGGCAAACTACGGCCTGGGCTACCGGTTCTGGTGGAGCATGGCCAGTCTGGAGGTCTGGCAGTTCAGCCAGCGGCTGGCAGGTATGGTCTGGACAGCCCTGGGTGCCGTGCTGACCATCATCATGGCACTGCTGTGTAACGGTATGCGGGATCTGGCACCTATGGACATGGTTTGGCGAGGGGTCAAATGCCTGCTTTGGGAATTAGGACTGACGGCCCTGGCCTGTATCGCCATCGACGTGGTGGTGGTGGTATTATTCGACCGCGACGGCTACCGCCGGGAAAAGAGAAAATAAAAGTAGCTGCCGTGCAAAAAATGCACGGCAGCTTTTTGTGTTCTGTACCCATTCCGTGCCTTTCCACACGGTGCGATATGATGGCAGGGTGGTCATCCGACGTGCTTGGTGGGGGCATGGCCTCTGCCAAACAATGGGGTGTCCCAATTTTGCATATTGTACATCGTAGGGGACGGAGCGATTGTCCCGCTATGGGCAGGATAAAATGCAACAAATTTCTGGGGAGAAAGGGCAAAAAAGCCGCCGGTCTTACGACCGGCGGCCAATGTATTCTCTTAAACTACCGAATTACAGCAGAGTGGAGAAGTGCTTGATGGTGCGGACCATCTGAGAAACGTAGGAGTTCTCGTTGTCGTACCAGGAAACGACCTGGACCTGAGTCTTGCCGTCGGGCAGAGCGCAGACCATGGTCTGCGTAGCGTCGAACAGAGAGCCGTAACGCATACCGATGATGTCGGAAGAAACGATCTCGTCGGTGTTGTAGCCGAAGGACTCGGTAG
>CAZGTR010000154.1:0-2897 GCA_964528715.1 uncultured Oscillospiraceae bacterium
CCCTAGAGGACCGGCTGAAGACCCGGTTCGAATGGGGCCTGCTGGCTGATATCCAGCCCCCGGATTACGAGACCCGGATGGCCATTCTGAAAAACAAGGCCAAGAGCCTGGGGCTGAGCCTGGACGATGATGTGTGCAACTACATCGCCATCAACATCACCAACAATGTCCGGCAGATCGAGGGCACCGTGAAGAAGATCCTGGCCTACCGGGACCTGAACAATATGCCCCTGGATCTGAACAACATCTCTCGGGCCATCAACGATATGTTCAAGGCCGAGGGCAACACCCTGCCCACCCCCAGTCTGATCATCTCCCAGGTCTGCAAATTCTACAATGTGGACGAGATCATTCTCCGGGGCAGCCAGCGGACGAAAAATGTGGCAGAGGCCCGACAGATCGCCATGTACCTGATCCGCAAGCTCACCAACTTGAGCCTGCCGGACATCGGCATGGAATTTGCAAAGGACCACACCACTGTCCTGCACTCCATCCGCAAGGTAGAGGTGGAGCTGAAAAAGGGCGACACCAATCTGCAAAACAACATCCGGGATATCACAGCCAACATCAATAGCCTGCTGTGATGACCCTGTCTTGGAGCCGCATTTCTGTTATTTTTTTACGCCAAATTTTTTCCACAACCGGCTGTGCAAAAAGAACAAGTTGCCCTGTGGAAAAGTCCGGCTAAAAATTTCTTCCACACCCCCTGTGGAAAAGTTATTCTTTTGCACATTGTGCATGTGGAAAAAAAAACGTTGCGGCTCTAAGACAAAACGGAGTTTTCCACATAAAAATGTACTACTCCTGTTATTACTGCCTTTAAGATATATTCATATATATATTTATCTATTTATTATACAGGAAAGGAAGTTCCCTATGCGTTTTACCTGTGAAAAAAGTATGCTGGTCCAAGGTCTGAACATTGCAGGCCGGACCGTTGCGCAAAAAAGCAGTTTATCCGTCATTGAGGGTATCCTCTGCCGAGCTGGCATGAGTGTCAGCCTCACCGGCTATAACATGGAGACCGCCATCACCTACGATGTGGAAGCGGATGTGACGGATCATGGTAGCTGCATTCTGCCTGCCAAGCTCTTTGGCGATATCATCCGCCGTCTGCCGGAGGGTCCGGTGACTGTGGTGGTGGATGAAAATTACAAAGTATCCATCCGGGCAGGCTACGCCTCCTTCACCATTTCCGCTGAAAGCGCCGAGGATTACCCCGAGCTGCCGGACGTGAACTCCGGTCGTGGCATTCGGATCCCCCAGAGTGCCTTGAAGGAGCTGATCTCCGGCACGATCTTTGCGGTTTCTGAAAATCAGGGCCGTCCTATCCACACCGGTGTCAAGTTCGAGGTGGAGAACCATGCCATTTCTGCCATTGCCGTGGACGGTTTCCGTCTGGCCCGGCGGACCTTCCACCCGGAAGTGTCCACGGAGCGGGAATTGAGCTTCGTGGTCCCGGCTGCTGGACTGAAAGAGGTGGAGAAGATCCTGACGGACACTGACGAGGACGCCATCTTCACCCTGGGACCCAAGCACATCCTCTTTGAAGTGGGCAATGCGACCCTGGTCTGCCGCCTGCTGGAGGGCGATTTCCTGGATTGGCGGAAGGTGGTGCCCACCAACTGCCCGGTGAAACTGGTAGCCCATGTTTCGGATCTGGCCAGCTCCATCGAGCGTGTGGGTTTGATCGTCTCCGAAAAATACAAGAGCCCGGTGCGGTGCGTGTTCTCCAATCAGGTGCTGCAAATGCGCACCAATACCACCATCGGCGCTGCCGAGGACCGTTGCGCCATCGCCGGTGACGGCAAGGAGCTGGAGATTGGCTTCAATGTCCGGTATTTGGCTGACGCTTTGCGGGTCATTCCTTCCGAGGAAGTGGTGCTGGAGCTGACCAACGGTCTGAGCCCCATCGTCCTGACCCCGGCAGAGGAGAAGTACGATTATTCGTACATGGTCCTGCCTGTGCGGATCAAGAACTAAGAAATTAAAAATTACGATTGTTGTTCCGTCCCCTACGGTGTGCGTTGCAACTATTTGGTCCAACGCACCATCGTAGGGTGGGGGCGTGCCCCCACCGGAATGTTCAACGACCACTCTGCAATCGCTATATGTTATGTAGGGTGGGGATATATCCCCACCGCCTATGTACGGTAGCTGAGCTGTTACCATGATGCACCGCAGAAAAAAGCTTGCCGTCCCTTGAGTCGCTATCGCTCGGTCGGGATGACAGCGCTTTTATGGTATTTTTACAAGGAGAAAAGTATGAAAGTGACCGTAAAGAAAAAGGAGACTGCCATTTCTGTGGCGATCTCTACGGAATTTATCAAATTGCAGGATGCGCTGAAATTTGCCAACGCCGTCTATTCCGGCGGCGAGGCCAAGGCCGTCATCCAGGACGGTGCCGTCACCGTCAACGGAGAAAGCTGCACCATGCGGGGCAAGAAACTGCGCCCCGGCGACCGGTTCGCTTTCAACGGCTGCGAGTATCTCATCACCGATGCAGCTGAATAACATCGCCATCCGGGATTTCCGGAATTACGAGACTCTTTCTCTGGACTTCGCCCCGGGGGTGAACCTGCTGGTGGGCCAGAACGCCCAGGGAAAGACCAATTTACTGGAAGCCATCGCTTATCTGGGTTCCGGAAAGAGCTTCCGGGCCCAGAAAACCGGGGAATTGCTTCGGTTTGGGGCGGATTTTGCGGATATTTCCGGCACGGTGCTGTCCCAGGAGTGGGAGCAGAAGCTCCGCTGGGTGCTGTTTTCCGGCTCCCGTCCCCGGCAGATCTGGCGCAACGGCGTGAAAAAGAAAACCGCCGGAGACATTTCCGGGGTGCTGAACACGGTGCTGTTCTGCCCGGAGGATCTGATGGTGCTGAAAACCGGCGCTGCCCCCC
>CAZGTR010000155.1:0-2886 GCA_964528715.1 uncultured Oscillospiraceae bacterium
TACCATTCGTCAGTACGCAGATGAGATCTGGCACGTCAAGCCCACCCAGTACTAAAAAACGAGAAACATCCGCTCTGGCAAGAGCGGATGTTTTTGTTGCAAAAGAGACGGAAATGTGATACCATTTTCCTACTTGGAAAGGAGGGAGCCGGATGCTTCCACAGGAATTTCTGGTTCGGATGCAGGACCAATTGGGGGAAGAATATGAGGCATATTTGCAGAGCTTGGAGCGCCGCAGAGCTGTGGCACTGCGATTTAATAGCATGAAAGGATCGGCACCGGTGCTCCCGTTTGTGGGCCAGCCAGTGCCCTGGGAGCCTTGTGGGCACTATTATGACCCGGAGGCAAGGCCGGGTCTGCACCCCTATCACGAAGCGGGCGTGTATTATCTTCAGGAGGCCAGCGCCATGTCGGCGGTGGCGCTGCTGGACCCACAGCCCGGGGAACGGGTGTGCGACCTGTGCGCCGCTCCGGGTGGAAAAACCACCCAGATCGCCGGTCGAATGGCGGGGCAGGGCTTCCTGCTGTGCAACGAGATCAATCCCAAGCGGGCCAAGATCCTCAGCCGGAACATCGAGCGCATGGGCGTCGCCAATGCGCTGGTGACCAACGAACACCCGGAGCGGTTGGCCCAGCGACTGGAAGGCTTTTTTGACCGGGTGCTCATCGACGCCCCTTGCTCCGGCGAGGGAATGTTCCGGAAAGAGGAGGCGGCGGTGACGGATTGGAGCCCTGAAACCGTACAGATGTGCGCCCGCCGTCAAGCAGAGATATTGGACTCCGGCGCTCGGTTGGTGCGGCCCGGCGGACGGCTGGTGTACTCCACCTGCACCTTTGCCCCGGCGGAAAATGAGGAGACTATCGCCGCCTTTTTGCAGCGACACCCGGATTTTGAACCGGAACAGGTAGATGCACCCTGGTTTACCCCGGCAGGGGAGGGACAATTTCGGATGTGGCCCCATAAGCTGTTAGGGGAGGGGCATTTCGGAGCCGTCCTGCGGCGAAAAGGGGAAGCGGAACCGGAAGGAGTGGGCTGCCTTGGGGAAAAGCTACCGAAGCTGTGGACGGAATTCGCAAAGGAATTGGAGATCTGCCTGCCGGAGGGAAAAGCGCTGACCTTCGGTTCAAGCCTTTTCTGGGCACCTGTGGATCTGCCGGAACTGCGGGGACTGAAGGTGCTGCGCCCGGGCCTGGAACTGGGCGAGGTGAAGAAGGATCGGTTCGAGCCGGCCCACGCTTTGGCGCTGTGGCTTCACGGCTGCAAGAACACCATCGACCTTGGAGCGGACAGCCGGGAGATAAAAGAATATATGGCTGGCAATGTCCTGCCCTGTGAGAAAAAGGGCTGGTGTCTGGTCACTGTGGACGGTTATTCGCTGGGCTGGGGCAAAGGTGACGGTCGACAGCTGAAAAACCATTATCCCAAGGGATTACGCCGTTTGTCGTGAAAATTAGCTTTACAGATAACTTTTTCTATGCTATAATGCAGTATACATAACTGCAATGATTTTTTCGCAAGGAGAGGATTATCCTTGGCTCGATATGAAATTGAAGGCGGCAACGCGCTGCGGGGTACTGTGACCATTAGCGGTGCAAAGAATGCTGCTGTGGCGATATTGCCTGCGACCCTGCTTGTAAAAGGTGTTTGCCGAATTGAAAATGTACCGGATATCTCCGATGTCCGGATTCTGCTGTCCATTTTGGAAGGACTGGGCGTGGCCATTAGCCAGCCGGAGCCTGGTGTTGTGATATTGGACAGTACCGATGTGGCTGATAAGCAACCCAACGAGGAACTGGTGAAGAAAATGCGTGCCAGTTACTACTTGATGGGTGCAATGCTGGGGCGCTTTGGTCATGCCCATGTGGCGCTGCCCGGAGGCTGCAATTTTGCGGTGCGGCCCATCGATCAGCACATCAAGGGCTTTGTTTGCCTGGGTGCGGATGTGGACGAGACGGACGAATATGTGGAGCTGTCTCCCGGCCCGGAGGGGCTGCGGGGAGGACGCATTTGCCTGGACATGGCATCCGTGGGCGCAACGGTGAATATCATGATCGCAGCGACATTGCTCAAGGGCAACACGGTCATTGAAAACGCTGCAAAGGAACCCCACATCGTGGACCTGGCCAACTTCCTCAATACCATGGGTGCCCGGATCTCCGGTGCCGGTACAGATACCGTGAAGATCCATGGCGTTGAAAAGCTCCAGGGCGGCACCTATGTGATCATTCCCGATCAGATCGAGGCGGGCACCTACATGGCGGCGGCTGCTGCCACCGGCGGCGATGTGCTGATCCGCAATGTCATCCCCAAGCACATGGAGTGCATTGGCTCCAAGTTGGCAGAAATGGGCGCACAGATCATCAACTATGATGATGCCATTCGGGTTCGTTGTAATGGTCGTCTGCGGCATACCACCGTCAAGACCCATCCCTATCCTGGCTTTCCCACGGATATGCAGGCCCAGATCTGCGTATGTATGGCTCTGGCTTCCGGCGTCAGCCGGTTGACCGAGAGTGTCTACGAGACCCGTTTCTTCGGCTACTGCACGGAGCTGGAGAGCATGGGCGCAGATATCCAGATCAGCGGCAAGACCGCCATCGTCACCGGCGTGGATCAGCTGTATGGCGCAACGGTCTCGGCAAAGGACCTGCGGGCTGGTGCGGCGCTGATCATCGCCGGACTCAGCGCCGAGGGTACTACCTGGGTCAAGAATATCCACTATGTGGAGCGGGGCTACGAGCGGCTCATTGAGAAGTTGCAAGCCTTGGGTGCAAAGATCCGCCGAATTGAAGATTGACAAAAATCGCCTGCATTCCTTGGAATGCAGGCGATCCAGTCTGTCAAAAAACTACCAATACTCCCTGATTTGTGATATAATATTCACA
>CAZGTR010000156.1:0-2808 GCA_964528715.1 uncultured Oscillospiraceae bacterium
CTTCGTGATCTTTGGCGATCAGGAGCTGACCGTGGCCTGCGCCCGGGAGCTGCTGGCGAAGGCACCGGAGTATGACTATATCATCACAGCGGAGGCTAAGGGAATCCCGCTGGCCCATGAGATGGCCCGCCAGGCGGGGGATGCCAAGTACATCCTGGCCCGCAAGGGTGCCAAGTTGTATATGCGCGATGTGTTCGAGGTGAGCGTCAACTCCATTACCACTTCCAAGGAGCAGCACCTGTATCTGGACGGTGCAGATGCGGCACTGATGAAGGGAAAGCGCATTTTGATCGTGGACGATGTGATCTCCACTGGTGAGAGCCTGCTGGCGCTGGAGGCGCTGGTGGAAAAAGCTGGCGGTGTGATCTGCGGTCGTATGGCCATTCTGGCAGAGGGCGACGCACAGGACAGAGAGGATCTGGTGTATCTGGAGAAGCTGCCCCTGTTCAATCCCGACGGAAGCATTAAGGAATAAGCATTTTGGCGTGCCGCAACAGCGGCACGCTTTTTGTCGCAGGAAGTCGGCAAAAAGTAGTTGAAATTTTCACGGCGGTCTGCTATAATAGGCGGCATAGAAAAGATGCGGGTATAGTTCATCGGTAGAATGTGACCTTCCCAAGGTTGAGAGGTGGGTTCGATTCCCATTACCCGCTCCAAAAACGACGGTTTCGAAAGATACCGTCGTTTCTTTTTTTGACATGAGGGAATGTGAAACAGAGAAGTCATCCAACTTGGACGGCAACCTCGACGCCCCGCTGTGTTCGATGATCACACTGTTCCAACAATGCGGCGTTTTCTATTTGTGGAATATGGCAAAAAGAGAGAAAAACAGAAAAAGTTCTAAATTATGGGTTGAATTTAGGCCGCATCTGTGATACGATATAGTCGTATCGATATGGGGGCAGTTCGCCCGTATCGTTTGACTGTGCAAAGGAGCGAAATAATGGCTACACCTCATACCATTGCGGTCGCCGGTAAGGGCGGCGTCGGCAAAACAACGACCTGCGGTATGCTCATTGACTACCTGTGCGGCCAGGGCCAGGGCCCGGTGCTGGTGGTGGATGCAGATGCCAATTCTAATTTGAACGAAGTCCTCGGCGTGGAAGTGGAGACCTCTCTGGGCGCCATCCGTGAGGAAATGGCCCAGGCAGAGCTGAAGGGCACCATTCCTGCCGGTATGACCAAGGCTGACTATGCTGATTTCAAGTTCAACTCCGCTATCGTGGAGGAGGACGATTTTGATATGTTGGTCATGGGCCGCACCCAGGGCAAGGGTTGCTATTGTTATGTAAACGGCGTACTCAAGACCCAGGTGGACAAGTATGCCAAGAATTATCGCTATATCGTCATGGACAACGAGGCAGGCCTGGAGCACGTGGCTCGGGGAACGCTGCCTCATGTGGATACCATGCTGCTGATCTCTGACTGCTCCCGCCGGGGCGTTCAAGCGGTTGCCCGGATCGCAGAAATGGTGCAGGAAATGAATCTGAACCCTGGACGCATGGGCTTGATCATCAACCGGGCACCCGGTGGCGTGTTGGACGATGGCGTGAAGGCGGAGATCGAGAAGCACGGCCTGACCCTGTTCGGCGTGTTGCCTCACGATGAAGCGGTCTACCGTTGCGATTGCGACGGCGAGCCTTCTTCCAAGCTGCCTGCAAACGACCCCATGAAGATCGCCCTGAAGGGCATTATGCAGTCCATCGCGCTGTAAATTGACGAAATAAACGCCGGAAACGGTGTTTATATAAATCTCATCCATTTAGCATTATGCGAGATGTATAAAAATTTCAAGGAGGATATCAGATATGTCTTTCGCACCCAAGACGGCTCCTTACAGCGGCAAGATCAATGCCGTGACCCTGGGCACCGGTGACAAGGCCATTGTCATCGGCGGTCAGAATGTGCTGCCGTTCTACACCTTTGATGCTCCCATCGAGCACGCACCCAAGATCGGCGTGGAAATTTCCGACGCTGCTCACGAGTGGACCGTTCCCGGTCTGGTTGATTTCTACGCTGGCTGCAATACCATGGCTGAGCGTGCCAAGAAGGCCGAGACCATGGAAGGCGCAGATTTCCTGTGCCTGCACTTCGAGTCCGCTGACCCCAACGGCGCTAACCGCTCTGTGGAGGAGTGCGTGGCTGACGCCAAGGCTGTTGCCGAGGCTGTTTCTATGCCCATTGCTATTATGGGCTGCAAGAACCTGGAGAAGGACGGCGAGCTGTTTGGCAAGATCGCTGAGGCTCTGATGGGCAAGAACATCGTTGTCATGTCCGCTAAGAGCGAGGACTACAAGAGTGTCGGTGCTTCCGTTGCTCTGGCTGCCGGTCAGAAGGTCGGCGCTGAGACCGCTGACGACATCAACCTGGCAAAGCAGCTGAACATCATGCTCAAGGGCCTGTCCATTGCTCCCGAGAACATTGTCATGAACATCGGCACCGCTGCTGTTGGTTACGGCTATGAGTACGTGGCTTCCACTCTGGACCGTGTGCGCCTGGCTGCTCTGGCTCAGGGTGATGCTGACCTGCAGATGCCCATCATCGCTCCTGTGTCCACCGATACCTGGGGCGTGAAGGAGTCTACCGCTTCTGAGGCTGACGAGCCCGCTTGGGGCAATGTGGAAGAGCGTGGCATTGACATGGAAGTGGCTACCGCTGCTGCCAACCTGACCGGTGGCGCTGACGCTGTGATCATGCGTCATCCCGTTGCAATTGCCACCATCAAGAAGTTCATCAATGAACTTGTCTAATCAGAAGGAGGATACATACAATGGCTTTGAAAGGTCTTGACATTTTTAAGCTGTCTCC
>CAZGTR010000157.1:0-2782 GCA_964528715.1 uncultured Oscillospiraceae bacterium
TGGGGTGCAGCACATTGTAGCCCTGCATCCGCTTCATCCGGGACATGATGTCCGTTGCGGTGTAGCCTTCCGGATGACCTGCGTGCAGGCCCACGCCGGAGGGGTACGGGAACATATCCAGTACATAGTATTTGGGCTTGGAGAAGTCCCACACATCAGTGTGGAAGGTGTCATGCTCCTGCCAGTAGCCCTGCCATTTCTTTTCAATGGCGGAATGATCGTAATTTGCCACTATCTTTCACCTCAATGATCGATTATAAATGCAACATTTATAATTTGCAATTCTTTCGTTACTCCGGCTTGACGATGTCGGAAAGGTCCACCACTTCCGCATCCGCCCACAGCCGTTCCAGGTCATAGAACTTCCGGGCTTCCTCGGTAAACACATGGACCACCACGCTGCCGAAATCCAGCAACTCCCAGGCGTTGCCCCGGTGGCCTTCCCGGCCCAGCATGGGCTCGCCCAGAACATCGAAGGTGTACTCGGCATAGTCGCACAGGGTCTTGACATGGGTGTTGGAGGTACCGGTGCAAATGATGAAATAGTCTGCCAGGCTGGAGACCTTGCCGATCTTCAGCAGCTTGATGTCCATGCCCTTCTTCTCGTCCAGAGCCTTGGTCACCTGTAATGCAACTTCATGTGCAGTCAACATAGTTCAAATTCCTTTCTTTTCCAGCCAGGCCAGGGCCTCTGCCGACTCTGGGGAGACTTCTCTGCCCTGCTGGCGCAGTAATGCCAGGGTCATTTCCAGCCCCAGCTTCAACGCAGCGTCGATATCGCTGAACGCAAATTTGCGCAGCTTCTCCACCCCGGGGAAATCCCGGTTCGGTTCCATATAATCCGCCACATAGATGATCTTTTCCAAAAATGTCATGTCCGCTTTTCCGGTGGTGTGGTGTCGAATTGCCTGCACTACCGCATCATTTTCCCCAAACATCCGCTGGGCCACCACCGAGCCGGTGATGGCATGGAGGGTCTTGGGATTTTTCCGGGAAAATTCATTCAGCATGATACCATATTCCGCCGCCAATGTCAATTGTGCGGGGCCGTCGAACACCTTGGTGATGTCGTGGAGAAGCCCGGCCCGGGCGGCATCCGTTGCATCCACGCCCCAGCGCTTGGCAAGCTCCACCGCCGTATCCCGGCAGCCCAGCACATGGGCCACCCGGTTGGGGTTCAAAAGGGCGCAGACCACCGTTTCCAGTTCCTCCATGGGAAGATCCCGGAAATTCCGCTCCACATTGCACCGACCGGTGCTGCGGATATAGGCTGCGAAGGTGGGACTGACGGAGCAGTCCTGAACGACATTTTCACACATGACTAGCCTCCCCTTTCATCCAAGGTGTTATTTATTTTTATTCTTCGCCCCGGAGCTGACGCTCTCTGGCTTTTTCAATGGACTTCTCAATGGCCTGCTGGCGGAAGTACTGATTGCGCTGCTCCCGCACCTGCTTTGCCGCCGCACGACGGGCCCGGATACCCTTGCGCACCGGATCCTTCTTTGCCAAAGGTGTCGCCTTACGTTTGGCACGACCGGCCTGGTTCCGCTCTGCCTGGCACTTCTCGCTGAAGCGATAGATGACGAACTTGGTGCCGATCACCGCAACGCCGTCAGCGCCGGTGGCTTCACAAAGCTCATCGCTCACTTCCCGGGGGCTCATCATGGCGCCTTCCAGCACCTTGCCCTTGACCAGCTCTCTGGCGGTGAGCAGATTTTCCGCTTCCGCAATGACCGCTTCCGTCACACCGCTCTTACCTACCATCAATGTGGTCTCCAGCTCCGTGGCCTTGGCCCGAAGCTCTGCTCTTTCTTTACTTGTCAGCATACCCTGCCTCCTTTAATTTCTCATAAAAAACCTGCAATGCAACTGCCCGGTGAGAGACTTTATTCTTCTCCTCCGGGGTCATTTCTGCCGAGCTTTTTCCTGCCGGCGGATAGTAAAAAATAGGATCGTAGCCAAAACCATGCTCCCCCCGGGGTTCCCGGAGCAATTCTCCGTGGAACTCGCCCCGGGCCTGGATCACCTGGCCCTCCGGGGTGACCAGGGTGATGACACAGACGAATTTTGCCTGCCGCTGTCCATCTGGCACCTGCTGGGTGTTTTTCAGCAACAGCTGGAGTCTTCCCCAGTCGTCCAGAGTCTCGTCAAAGCCGTACCGGGCGGAATAGATACCCGGTGCGCCGTCCAGGGCATCCACAGCGATACCGGAGTCGTCTGCCAGAGCCGGCAGTCCCGTGGCCTTCATCACCGCATTGGCCTTTAAAAAGGAATTTTCCTCAAAGGTCGTGCCGGTCTCCTCCACATCCAGATCCAGCCCCAGATCGGACTGCAAGATCAGCTCAAAGCCGAATTTCTCGGTGATCTTACTGATCTCCTCCAGTTTATGCTTATTTTTACTTGCTAAAACGATCTTCATAGGCGTTCCCTTACAGCAGTGCATCCACGAAATCCCGGGCCACGAAGGGCATCAAATCATCCGCCTGCTCGCCCACGCCGATGAACTTCACCGGGATCTGGAGTGCGTCGGACACCGCAATAACGATACCGCCTTTGGCAGTGCCGTCCAGCTTGGTCAGAGCCATGGCGGTGACACCTGCAATTTCCTTAAATTGCTTTGCCTGGATCAGACCGTTCTGACCGGTGGTGCCATCCAGCACCAACAGCACTTCCCGGCTGGCCTCCGGCAGTTCCCGCTCCACGATGCGGCTGATCTTGTTCAGCTCGTTCATCAAATTCTGCTTGTTGTGCAGCCGTCCGGCGGTGTCGATGAGGATCACAT
>CAZGTR010000158.1:0-2779 GCA_964528715.1 uncultured Oscillospiraceae bacterium
TGAAGCAGCACGCTGCCGTGGAGGTGGTGATGACGGAAAATGCCACCAAATTCGTTACCCCGCTGACTTTTGAACAGCTTACTGGGCGGCGGACCATGGTGGATACCTTTGACCGGAATTTTTCTCATCAGGTGGAGCATATCTCCCTGGCGGAGCGGACGGATCTTTTGATCGTCGCCCCGGCGACTGCCAGCGTCTGTGCCAAGCTGGCCCATGGCCTTGCGGATGATATGCTCACCACCACCGTGCTTGCCTGCCGCTGTCCCAAGCTCATCGCCCCGGCGATGAACACCAATATGTACGAAAATCCTGTGACCCAGGACAATCTGGAGACCCTGCGCCGCTATGGCTGGGAGGTCATTGAGCCTGCCAGCGGGCGGCTGGCCTGCGGCGCTGTGGGCAAAGGAAAAATGCCCGAGCCGGAAGATCTGGTGCAGCATATCCTGCGGCATTTGGCGCTACTTCATGATCTGGAAGGGAAAAAGGTGCTGGTCACCGCCGGGCCGACCCAGGAAGCGCTGGACCCGGTGCGGTATCTGACCAACCATTCCACCGGAAAAATGGGCTACGCCCTGGCAAAAATGGCCATGCTTCGGGGCGCCGATGTGACCCTGGTCTCCGGCCCCACAGCCATCACGCCCCCGCCCTTTGTGAAGGTGGTGGATGTGGTATCGGCCCGGGATATGTTCGAGGCCGTGGCGGAAAATGCCCCCAATGCCGACTTTGTTTTCAAGGCGGCCGCCGTGGCGGACTACACCCCGGACAGCTTCTCCAACGATAAGATCAAAAAGCAGGATGGAGATATGTCGATCCTCCTGAAGCGGACTCAGGATATTCTGGGCTATCTGGGCCAGAACCGGAAGCCGTGGCAGGTTATCTGTGGCTTCTCCATGGAGACCCGGGACCTGCTGGAAAACAGCCGGAAAAAGCTGGAAAAGAAAAATGTGGATATGATCTGCGCCAATAATCTGAAAGTTGCCGGTGCAGGATTTGGGGTGGACACCAATGTGATGACTTTGATCACGGCGGATGATGTGACGGAGCTGCCCCTGCAATCCAAGGAAATGGTCGCCTGTGCCATCTTGGACCGGGCGCTGGAATTGGCAAAAGGAAAGGAATGAAAGGATATGAAGGAACATTTGGTACCGAAGATCAACGACATCCCCGGCATTACGAGCTGCCGGTGGGATGAGATCCCTGCGCTGGAGGTGAATTACTTTCCCTGGGCGGGCTACTTTGAAGGAGTGTGTACCACCGTGCGGGTGGCTTCCACGGAAAGCAAACTGGTGCTGCACTATGAGACCGACGAGCGCCCCCTGCGGGCGGTGAATACGGAGCAGAACAGCCCGGTGTGTCAGGACAGCTGCATGGAATTCTTCTTCCGGGGGGACGATGCGGCCCATTATATCAATCTGGAGATCAACCCGCTGGGCACCCTGTATGCCAACATGGATCACAAGCCCATTGCGGTAGACGGAAAAATGCTGAATATCGTCAGCATGATCACCCCGGAAAAGTGGGTGCTGCAATTTGAGGTATCTTTCCAACTGTTTGAGCGGTATTTTGGGACGCTTCAAGACCACTTGTACTGCAATTTCTACAAGTGCGGCGACCTGACCGGACACGAACATTACGCCTGCTGGAACCCGGTGCCCGGGGATAAGCCCAAATTCCACCAGCCGGAGCATTTCGGCAAGCTGCTGCTGGAGCGTTGAGAAAATGAAAGCCCTGACCTATATGGAACACGGCAAGTTTGCCCTGACGGACAAGCCCAAGCCGGAACTGATCAACGAAAGAGATGCCATTGTCCGTGTAACGCTGGGAAGCATTTGCACCAGCGATCTGCATATCAAGCATGGGATATGAAGGAACATTTGGTACCGAAGATCAACGACATCCCCGGCATTACGAGCTGCCGGTGGGATGAGATCCCTGCGCTGGAGGTGAATTACTTTCCCTGGGCGGGCTACTTTGAAGGAGTGTGTACCACCGTGCGGGTGGCTTCCACGGAAAGCAAACTGGTGCTGCACTATGAGACCGACGAGCGCCCCCTGCGGGCGGTGAATACGGAGCAGAACAGCCCGGTGTGTCAGGACAGCTGCATGGAATTCTTCTTCCGGGGGGACGATGCGGCCCATTATATCAATCTGGAGATCAACCCGCTGGGCACCCTGTATGCCAACATGGATCACAAGCCCATTGCGGTAGACGGAAAAATGCTGAATATCGTCAGCATGATCACCCCGGAAAAGTGGGTGCTGCAATTTGAGGTATCTTTCCAACTGTTTGAGCGGTATTTTGGGACGCTTCAAGACCACTTGTACTGCAATTTCTACAAGTGCGGCGACCTGACCGGACACGAACATTACGCCTGCTGGAACCCGGTGCCCGGGGATAAGCCCAAATTCCACCAGCCGGAGCATTTCGGCAAGCTGCTGCTGGAGCGTTGAGAAAATGAAAGCCCTGACCTATATGGAACACGGCAAGTTTGCCCTGACGGACAAGCCCAAGCCGGAACTGATCAACGAAAGAGATGCCATTGTCCGTGTAACGCTGGGAAGCATTTGCACCAGCGATCTGCATATCAAGCATGGTTCTGTGCCCAGAGCCGTGCCCGGTATCACCGTGGGACATGAGATGGTGGGCATTGTGGAAGAAGTGGGCGCAGAAGTCACGAATGTCAAGCCCGGGGACCGGGTGACGGTGAATGTGGAGACTTTCTGCGGCGAGTGCTTCTTCTGCAAGCACGGCTATGTCAACAACTGCACCGACAAAAACG
>CAZGTR010000159.1:0-2770 GCA_964528715.1 uncultured Oscillospiraceae bacterium
CGGTATTTTCCACCAAAGGGGACAGCGGGCTTGGCGGTGTTCTCTGTAAGGACTTTGAGACGGCTACCCTGGCCACCGGCCAGAAGCATGGCGATGCAGCGTTTCTTCTGAAAATACATATTGACAGCTCCTTGTTGTTAATGATGGGTTTATTCTTGACGGAAGAAAGAAATGCTTATGGGCGGAATGTCGAACAGGGCACTCCGCTTGTATTCCCGATAGGGAATATCCTCGCTGACGGCTTCCCGGATATCGCTGCCGGTGCCGCCGTATTTGACATCGTTGGAGGAGAAGACGCATTTGTAGCTGCCGGGGGCACCTACGCCCAGACGGTAGCTTTCCCGGTTCACCGGGGTGAAATTGCAGGCAACGATCAGCTCGCTACCGTCCGGGGCCATGCGGCGGAAGGCAATGAGACTGTTGTCCCCATCATCAGGCTGGATCCACTGATAACCGTCCCAGCTGATATCATCTGCCCAGAGGGCGGGATTTTCAAGATAAAACCGGTTCAGATCCCGGAAGAAGGTCTGGGTCTTGCGGTGCATATCGTAGTCCAGCAGCATCCAATCCAGCTCCTGCTGGAAATTCCATTCGGTGAACTGACCCAGTTCGCCGCCCATGAATTGCAGCTTCTTGCCGGGGTGGGCCATTTGGTAGCCCCGGAGCAGCCGCAAATTGGCGAATTTCCAGAAATAATCTCCGGGCATTTTGCTCAGCAGGCTGCCTTTGCAATGGACCACCTCGTCGTGGGACAGGGGCAGCAGATAATTCTCCGAAAAGGCATAGGTCATGGAGAAGGTGAGCATATTGTGGTTATACTTGCGGTAGATGGGGTCCTGCTTCATATAGCGCAGGGTGTCGTTCATCCAGCCCATGTTCCACTTGAACAGGAAGCCTAAACCACCCATATAATCGGGCTTGGTGACCAGGGGAAAGGCTGTGGACTCCTCTGCTGCCATGATAATGCCCGGACGCAGGGAGAAACAGGCGTGGTTCAGTTGCCGCAGGAAATCGATGGCCTCCAGATTTTCCCGGCCGCCGAAGCGGTTGGGCCGGTAGTTGGGCCGGTTGTAGTCCAGGTACAGCATGGAGCTGACCGCATCCACCCGCAGACCGTCGATGTGGAACACCTCCAGCCAATACACGGCGTTGGAAATGAGGAAGCTCTTTACTTCCGGTTTTCCAAAGTCGAAGATCCGGGTGGTCCAATCGGGGTGCTCGTTCGTGGTGGGGTCCGATAGCTCGTATGTACAGGTTCCGTCGAATTCATACAGGCCGTATTCATCCTTGGGGAAGTGGGCGGGGACCCAATCCAGTATCACGCCGATGCCGTTTTGGTGGAAGACATCCACCAGCTCCATCAGCTCTTGGGGGCTGCCGTAGCGGCTGGTGGGGGCATAGTAGCCGGTGACCTGATAGCCCCAGCTGGGGTCGTAGGGATATTCGCTCAGGGGCATCAGCTCCACATGGGTGTAGCCCATGTCCTTGACATACTGGGCAAGCTGCGGGGCGAGCTCTGAATAGGAATAGAGACTGCCGTCCTTTCTGCGCCGCCAGGAGCCCAGGTGCAATTCGTAAATGTTGACCGGGGACTGAAGGGGCGGGCGGTCGGCACCGCTTTCCATCCAGACGCTGTCCTGCCAGCGGTAGCGACTCAGATCGCAGATGACGCTGGAGGTATCCGGGGCCCGGCAGGTGCGGAAGCCCACGGGGTCGGCCTTATAGACCTGGCGCCCGGTGTGGTGGGTGATAAGGTATTTGTAGGCACAGCCGTAGGTGGGGTGGGGAGACCAGGCTTCCCAAACGCCGCCATCCAGGCGCTGCATGGGCAGGTCCTCGCCGTTCCAGAAGTTGAAATCACCGACGACATGGACATTTTTGGCGTTGGGCGCCCAGACCCGGAAAACAAAGCCGTCCTGACCGTCACGGTTTTCCGGGTGACAGCCAAGAAAGGCGTAAGCCCGGATGGCAGTGCCCTGGTGATAGGAGTCGAGAAATGATCGAAGTGCTTCCGTCATTTGTAGACCCTCCTTTCGTGTCATGGAGGATGCAGCGGCAAAAGGGCCATAATCATCCATGAATAACATATCACATTTTTAGCAATTCGGAAAGAGCCAAAATATCTAAAAATGTAGAGAAAAATTCGTCTCTTTTCACAAGGAATTACAAATAATTGATATTTTGCTGGGAAAATCAACAAAAACCGACTATTTCACGGTAAGCTCGTCCTTTTTCACGACACCAGTTTTTTGTCCGCTGTAGAAAAAACATCCTCCCATAATTGGCAGATTTTATGCGGACGGAATGGTTTGTTACGGTTGACAAGTGTTTTTAAAAGCGGTAAAATGGAGAAAACAACAAGGAGGTAACACCATGGATGCTGACAGTAGTGGCAATATACCCAGGCCGATGACCTTATGTGCACCATGGCGGTGCCTGTAAGCGAGAACTGCCTGCGGATAGTGCCTTTTGAGAAAAACAAAAGGAGGATGAATAATGGCAGAATATTTGGAAAAAATGGAAGAAAGTCTGCATTTGCTACTGGATAATAAGCGCTATGCAACGATCCGTGATTTGCTGGGAACGTTTCATCCCGGTGACGTGGCGAAACTGTTGCAACGGATGGAAGAAGAAAAAATGCCGTTGCTGTTCCGGTTGTTGCCCAAGGAATTGGCGGCAGAAGCTTTTGTAGAGATGGAGCCGGAGGAACAGGAACTGCTGATCCGCAGCTTTTCGGATAATGAGCTGAAGCAGATCGTGGATGAGCTGT
>CAZGTR010000160.1:0-2748 GCA_964528715.1 uncultured Oscillospiraceae bacterium
AACAGGCTCTTGGGGTCCTGGGGCAGCATGGCAACGCAGCTGCGGAACAATTCGGCAGGTTTGTATTTTTCAATGGGCTTTCCGAAAATCTTCACTTTGCCCCGATAAGGCCGGCAAATGCCGCAAACGGATTTCAGCGTAGTGGATTTTCCCGCGCCGTTGCCGCCGACGATGGCATGCAGGCACCCTCTGGGCACCCGGACGCTGACACCCCGGAGGATATCCGGGCTGTTCTTTTCGTACCGGAACCACAGTTCTTTCAGCTCCAGTGCCGGGTCAACGATCTCCTCCTCCGGCACAGGTGCAGGAAGGGCTTGTGCGGCTTTGGGCGCTTCAAACACAGTGCTCAGCCAGTTCCGTCCCTCCCGGACGGTCAGCGGGCAGCGGCCCTCGCCCTTTGCGCCGTAGAACACCCGCACCGGGGTGGGCATGGCGGCAAACATTTTATTTCCGCTTTCGTGCAGGCATTTTCCGATGTTCCGGGGGGTATCATCTGCGATCACCTTCCCCCCTTCCATCACTACCGCCCGGTCGGCATAGGGGAAAATGTCCTCCAGCCGATGCTCCGTGATGATCACCGTGGTGCCCAGCTCGATGTTGATCTTGCGCACGGTGTTGAGAAAATCAGCAGCCGCAATGGGATCCAGCTGGCTGGTAGGTTCATCCAGGATCAGCACCTCCGGTTGCATGGCCATGATGGATGCCAAATTCAGCAGCTGCTTCTGTCCGCCGGACAGATCCGCCACATCCCGATGGAACCAGTCCTGGATCCCAAAATAGCAAGCCATTTCTGCTACTCTTGCACGCATGGTCTTTTGATCTGTTCCCAGACTTTCCAGGCCAAATGCCAGCTCATGCCAGACCTTATCCGTGACGATCTGATCGTCCGGGTTTTGCATCACATAGCCGATCTTCGCCGCTTGAGAGCGCTGACTGACCTGTTCCAGCGGAACGCCATCGAATCGTATTTGTCCATTTCTTTTCCCGTGCGGGGTCAAAACCGGCTTCAAGTGCCGCAGAAGTGTGGTCTTGCCGGAGCCGGAAGCGCCGCAAAGCACCACATATTCGCCTTTTTCGATAGTCAAATTCACACTATCCAGGCTTTTTTTACCCTTAGCAGTGGGATAGGAAAAGTCTAGATTTTCGATCTGGAAATGTGCCATTGTACACTCTCCTTTATGTGTAATACAGTGGGGATCAGCAAATAAGCCCCATAAGCCGCCGCTCCCCAGGAAACAGGAGCAACTTCCAATGTCGGTGTAAAATCTGCACGGGCCTGCCCGGTCAACGCCGCCAGCAGCACGCCCAGTAGCAGGAAAAGCTGCACCAGCAGTGTGATCCAGTCCCCCTTGCCCATGGTATAGAGCATGAAGCTGGAACGCCTTGCGCAGCCGTAGCCTCTGGCCCGCATGGAATCGCCAGTGACAACGCTCCCCTCCAGTGCCCAGGAAGTCAAGGCACCCAGAACGGTCATACCGTTTTCCAGCTTTTCCTTTTTTCCGGCTCCCCCGCTCACGCCCTTGCCGATGGCATCCCGGGCGCCGCTGATGGCCTTGGTCTTGCGCAGGAAAGTGGGCACCAGCCGTAGCACCATCACCAGCAGCAGTGACAGCGCCGGGATGAGGTTTCCGAAAAGACTGGTAAATTTATCACTGGTCAGCACATGGTTATAGCAGCCGAACCAGATGGTCATCGCCACAAACATCCCGGCTATGGAAGCGCCATAATACAGCGCCTCCAAGGTATACGGTCTTCCAAAAACAGAAAACAGCTGGGTCTGTCCCTGGGTATTCAGAAGGGGATTGATGGCAGTCAGGAACAGGAACAACGGGATCATACTTCCCAGAAGTTTCCAGCCCTTGCGCCCGGTCAGCAGCAGATAGTAAATCGCCCCTGTGCTCACCGCACCGGCTACATACGCCGGATGACGGATCACCACGCCGCAACCGATGGCACCCAGAAAAAACACAAAATTCACCGCCGGATGGTATTTGGAAAAGGCATCCTGCCCCATCACAGCGCCTCCCGTATAGCTGCACCTTTCGGTGCGGTCCTTTTTTTCATAAAACCTCCAAAATAAAAGAAAAAAGCCCCCAATTGGGGACTTTTCAGCAACACAAATCAGCCTCAAACGGCGGCTTTGAAAGCAGCCCGTTTCAGGCGGCATAACCCACAGAGACCACCCCAAGAGTCTCACACAGGAACGTCGCAGGTCTGTATTCCGACTCCGGACGCCTTTTTGTGTGTCTCTTCTCAGCTTGTGCCAATGAGATCACACGGCATTTTGTCCGTCTACGGCGGCTTGGTACCGTTGGGATTTTCCCATTCCAATTCAACCTGCAACATTTACAATATATCCAGCTTTCGCTTCTTTTTTTATTTTATCACAACGCCAGAAAAATTTCAATCCCGTTTTGCAAATATATCGGTTGACTTTTATCGATTAGAGTGCTATACTGCAAGTGAAAAGTGAACAACAGTTTAAGTGCCCCGTGTTGCGGTAACAGCTCTCGAGGAGAATAGAGAATCGTGTGAAATTCACGAACGGTACCGCCACTGTAAGCGCGGAGGGCCCGGAGCATGACGAAAGTCGGTCATTGGCGAAAGCTGAGAAGACCGCTCCGGGACTTATGATACGCAAGTCAGGAGAACTGCTTAAACGGTGTCTTTACACTGGGACCTACCCGTATAGGTGCCGGTACATTTTGTGCGGAAAAACGGCCGTGACGATCCTGTATCGTCACGGTT
>CAZGTR010000161.1:0-2743 GCA_964528715.1 uncultured Oscillospiraceae bacterium
TCGTTGGGGATGATGACCAGAGAGTCCACCTTCTCAGCCAGCTCAGCAATACCAGCTTCAGCCTGGCGCATACGGTTGGCACCCTCAAACTTGAAAGGCTTGGTAACAACGCCCACGGTCAGAATGCCGGCTTCACGAGCCAGATCTGCGACGATAGGTGCTGCGCCGGTGCCGGTACCACCGCCCATACCGGCGGTGATGAACACCATGTCCGTTCCCTCCAGAGCCTTGGAGATGGCTGCACGGCTTTCCTCTGCGGACTTCTTACCCACCTCGGGCTTAGAGCCTGCGCCCATGCCGCCGGTGAGCTTCTCGCCGATCTGCACCTTATTCTTGCAGATGGACTTATTCAGATCCTGCTTATCGGTATTCACAACGAAGAAATCGACGCCCTGGACGCCGCCCTCGATCATCCGATTGATAACATTGTTACCGGCGCCACCAACACCGATCACCTTGATTTTTACAACGCGGTCCTGAAACAGTTCAGACATATATGTTCCTCCTATGTATCGTTTTGCAGTCTGGATGATCCCACACTGCTTCAAGTTACAAATTTACTCTCTTATTCTATCTCGAAAAATCGATTTGGTCAATAAGAATTTCAATTTTTTCACCAAAGATTTCAGAAAAATTCTGGAATTACTGGAACGGCGTGTAGATCACCTGCTCTAAATTCTCTGAAAAGCTGACATCCAGGATACCACTTTCATACTGATCCAGCTGTCCAATGGCGGACTTCATGCTCGAGATCTTAAATTCCAGATCGGCGCTGTCCCCCAATTTCACTTGAAATCTCTGGGCGTACCACATTTGGATATCCAGGACCTGCGTCACATCAATGCTCGTTATCTCTCCTATGATACCGCAACTTTCCAGCATTTTCATCACTTCCAGCACTTTTTCCAACCTTTGTGCTGCTGTGACCGTGACCGGGATCACATTTCCCTCCCCATCTACGCCAGCAGTCTGTGTTTCGAAGGCTTCAGCCGTCTCTCCCACTTGGGCAGACATCAGCTGTACGCCCAGGACCTTGCACAGCCCCTCCAGTTCATCTACAGGTGCCTGTTCCAGTACCCGTCCGTCTGAGCTTACCTTCCACCAGACCTCGTTTTGGTCCTGCACACCGTAAGCCACTGGCACCTCCGTCACCTGGATTAACACCGTATTCGGCAGTCGAATGCCGATACGCACCTTGCTCACATAGGGCAGCTTTGCCTGGATCTTTGCCGCCGCTCCCGCAACGCCGAAGGACATCAAATGATCCCCCTCTGCAATGCCGGAAGCCTGGCTGATCTCCCACGGAGTATAATTACTGACTCCACAGACCTCGATATTTTCCACCTTGAAAAATACAGACATCGCCAGAACCACAGCCAACACGATGGCTGCGACCGTTGCGAACCGCAAAAGCATCCGATGCCGGTTAAAGGGCTTCGGCGGCAGGTAAACGACCTCCTGTAAGGGGCGAGTCGTTTCCTTTGACTTTGCGCTCCGGCGGTTGGATGGCGCATTGCGCCGGGCCGGTGCCGGACGGCGTTTTTCTTTTGTTTCCATATCGTATCCTCCGGTGGTCAGTTACCCTTTCGTGCCATCAGCTGTTCCAGAACATTGCAGATCCGGTCTGTTGAGTCCGTTACGGACATTTTGTGCAAATGCGTACGCATTTTACTGCTCTTTTCCTTGTCTTCCAGCAGTTGCTTCACTTGTGTGTACACCTGCTGCGACGTTGCCTCCCGCTCCAGCAGAACGATGGCCCCTTCCCCGGCTTCCAACACCCGGGCGTTTTTCTCCTGGTGATTATTGGTCACATTGGGGGACGGGATCAAAATACAAGGCGTTCCCGCTGCTGCGATCTCATTACAGGTTCCGGAGCCGGCTCGACCGATTACCACATCAGCTGCTGCCAAGAGCGTGGGCATATTGTAGATGTACTCCCGCATATCGATACTGGGGCATTTTTCCAGATCCACGCCCTTTTCCTTTACAAAATCAGGCATCCACTTCCAGCCGAAGCTGCCGGTGGCGTGGATGTGCCGGAAGGGGAAGTTTTCCGCCTGTTCCAGCGCAAAAAGCTCTGCGATCAGCTCGTTCATCACCTTTGCGCCCTGGCTGCCAAAGGTAGAGACCAAAAGCGGCTCCTCCCCCATGCCCAAGGCCGCTCTGGCTTCTTCCCGGGTAGTCTCCAGAAACGCCTTATCCACAGGCATTCCCACGACCTCCACCTTGGTGGGATCTTTGTAGTAGTTTTTGCTTTCCTCAAAGCAGACCAGCACCCGGTCTGCCACATTTGCTGCCATTTTGGTGGTCAAGCCCGGGACGGCATTGGCCTCATGGACGCAAGTAGGAATTCCCAAACGGCTTCCGGCATACAGTGCCGGGAAGCTGGCATAGCCGCCGGTACCGATGATCACATCCGGCTGAAACTTGCGGATGATCTTCTTGCACCGGCTCACCGCCTCCAGCACGCATTTCAGTGCTTTTGCATTTTTCTTCAGTGCCGCCAGATTTTTTCCCCGGCTGAGACCGGAACCGGGCAGGCATTCCAGCCGGTAGCCCGCCTTGGGCACCAGCTGTTCCTCCATGTGGCCCTTGGCACCAATAAAGAGGATATTGCAATCCGGGTGCCGCTCCTTCATTTTATTGGCAACTGCGATGGCGGGGTTGATATGTCCACCGGTACCACCACAGGTAAAAATCACATTCATGTCGTAACCTCCTGAATTTTTGTCTTGTTACGCTG
>CAZGTR010000162.1:0-2742 GCA_964528715.1 uncultured Oscillospiraceae bacterium
GGTATGGGCGGCGGCACCGGCACCGGCGCAGCACCCATCGTGGCAGACCTGGCTCGGGAAGCCGGTATTCTGACCGTTGGTGTTGTCACCAAGCCCTTCAAGTTTGAGGGCGCAAACCGGATGCGGCAGGCCGAGTCCGGCATTGCCGAGCTGGCTGAAAAGGTGGACTCTCTGGTCATCATCCCCAACGACCGTCTGAAGTATGTCACCGATCAGAAGATCACCTTTGCCAACGCATTCGGCATCGCTGACGATGTGCTGAAGCAGGCTGTGACTTCCATTTCCGAGCTGGTTGGCTACTCCGACCGGGTCATCATCAACCTGGACTTTGCGGACGTTTCTGCCGTTATGAAGGATGCAGGCCGTGCTCACATGGGCGTGGGCGTTGCCTCCGGCCGTGAGAAGGCAGAGCAGGCTGCTCTGGCTGCCATCAACAGCCCCCTGCTGGAGACCTCCATCAACGGCGCTACCGGCGTTCTAGTGAATGTCACCGGCTCTGCCGAGCTGACCCTGGACGATGTGGAGACTGCTGCGGGTATCGTGCAGGAGAATGCAAACCCCGACGCAAACATCATCTTCGGCGCTACCTCTTCCGATGAGTTCGAGGACGAGATGCGTGTCACTGTTATCGCCACTGGCTTCGAGCAGAAGAAGGATGCTGCTGCACCCAAGGCTGAGTCCGGCGCTACCGCCGAGACCGGCACCAAGGCTGCCGATATGGGCAATATCGACGATATCTTCGCCCTGTTCAATCGATAAGACTTGAATTTTACATCCCGGGCGTTCTGCCCGGGATGTTTTCGTAAGGAGCTTTTTATGGATGCTTATAAAGCACTGGCGGTCAGCTATGACCGGCTGACCAATGATGTAGATTATGAAGCCGTGGTGGATTTTTATGAGCAGATCATCCGCCGGGAGGGGTTAACACCTAAAACGGCGGTGGACCTTGCCTGCGGTACCGGCTCGGTGGCCATCCTGCTGGCGAAGCGGGGATTACAGGTGACCGGTGTGGACATGGCGTCGGATATGCTCACCGTGGCCTGCCAGAAGGCCCAGGAGCTGGATAGAGTGCCTTTGTTTGTCTGCCAGGAGCTGCAACAGCTCCGGCTTCCACGGGGCGTGGATCTGGCGGTGTGCGCCTTGGACAGTCTGGACTATGTGACGGACCCAGATGACTGTCAGGAGGCCATCCGGCGGGTGTATCGAGCCCTGAACCCCGGCGGCATTTTCATCTTCGATGTGAATACCCCGGAAAAGCTCCGGGCTATGGACGGCCAGGTGTTTTTGGATGAGGACGACGATGTATACTGCGTCTGGCGGGGCGAATTTGACGAAAATAGCAATATCTGCTCCTACGGCATGGATCTGTTCCAGCGGGAGGGGGATATGTGGCTACGTTCTTTTGAAGAACACCGGGAGTATGCCTATTCCCAAAATCAGCTGGTGGCCTACCTGAAAAATGCCGGGTTCACCGGCATCGAGGTTTATGCAGACCGGGAATTTGTTGCCCCGAGACCCGGGGAGCAGCGGATCTATTTCAAGGCCAGAAAAGGAAAGATCCTCCGAAAGTGAAGAATGAGGAAGAAAGCGGTTGCATTGCCGCTTGGAATGGATTATAATAGAGCAAAATTCAAAGGAGGATGCGGCATTTATGCCGTAAGGATAGAATGAACGATTATTTGGTTCGTGGTATGAGCATGGATGGCTTTGTGAAGGTCGTGGCCATCCGCTCTACGGAGACGGTGCGCCGGGGTGCCCAGATCCAGAAGACGACCCCCAACGCCACAGCGGCCTTTGGACGGGCTCTGACGGCAGCGTCCATGATGGGCAATATGCAAAAAGTTGAGAACGGCTCCATGACCTTGCAGATTCGGGGCGGCGGCCCCATCGGCACCATCACCTGCGTGTCTGACAGTGTTGGTAACGTCCGTGGTTGTGTCACCGAGGGGAATGTCCCGCTGGTGGAAAAATACCCCGGCAAGCTGGATGTGGGCGCCACCGTGGGCAATGACGGCACCTTGACGGTGATCCGGGATCTGCAAATGAAGGAGCCCTATGTGGGCCGGGTGCCCCTGGTCACCGGCGAGATCGGTGATGATGTGACGGCTTATTTCGCCCAGAGCGAGCAGACCCCCACCGCCTGCGCATTAGGCGTGCTGGTGGACACGGATTGCACTGTGAAGGTGGCAGGCGGCTATCTGGTGCAGCTGCTGCCCGGTGCACCGGAGGAGACCATCGACAAGCTGGAGGCGGGCATCAAGCGTGCTGGCGCCGTGACAGCTATGCTGGAAAACGGACTGACTCCTGAGGATATTCTGGGCCAGGTGTGCGGCGATCTGGGCGTGGTGTTCATGGAGACCACGGAAATTTCCTACAAGTGCTACTGCTCCCGAGAGCGGGTGACGGCAGCGCTGATCAGTCTGGGAAAAGAGGAGCTGACGGATATCATGCAGGAGGGAAAAAACTTCCCAGTGGAATGCCAGTTCTGTGACACGGTTTATCAGTTTACGCCGGAGGATATTCGGACGCTTCTGGAAAAAGTTTGAATTTTCTTGTAAAATGGTGGGAAATGGCGGAAATTGATAACGAAAAAATATTTTTTAAATTTCTGCAAAAAATGCTTGACAAAATGGTGCTTTCTGTGTATAATAATCCACGTCGCTGAGGTAAACACCTCGTAAACGACTTCGGGAGCATAGCTCAGCTGGGAGAGCATCTGCCTTACAAGCAGGAGGTCACAGG
>CAZGTR010000163.1:0-2690 GCA_964528715.1 uncultured Oscillospiraceae bacterium
TTGTAGATCATTTGCTGTTTGCCATCGCTCACCAGCACCACCACAAAGCTGTCAAAGCCTGTGATGACGCCCCGAAGCTGGAAGCCGTTCATCAGGAACAGGGTCACGGGAACTTTGTCCCGGCGCACCTCGTTCAAAATGGCATCCTGGAGATTGATCGTGTCTGACATATGTATACCTTCTTTCTTTGAGGATATCCATATGGTAGCAGATTTCACTTGTCGAATTGGCATGAAAGCTGTCGGGCCCGGGCTAAAATTTCTTCGGCCCCCTCACCCGGATGCCGGATGAGCCAGTTCATGCTTTTGTTCCGCCGGAACCAGGTCAGCTGGCGCTTGGCGTACCGGCGGGAGGACTGGCGCACTTGATCAGCAGCAGAGGCAATGCTTTCCTGCCCTGCCAGAGCGGCGACGAATTCCTTGTAGCCGATGGCTTGCAGGGCGGTGCAGTTGGCGCTGACACCGGAGTCCAGCAGTTCTTGGATCTCCTGGATCAGACCCTGCTCCAGCATGAGGCCTACCCGCTGATCGATCCGGTCATAAAGTGCCTGCCGGGGATCAAAGTCCAGCCCCAGCCACAAAGGGGCATACCGGGGCGGGATGGCCTGGGTGCGCTTGTTGTGGGCGGTGATGGTCTCACCGGTCTCGTCATACACTTCCAGCGCCCGGATGATCCGCTTCCGGTCTGCGATGTGCAGCCGCTGGGCGGCTTCCGGGTCGATGGAGCGGAGCCGTTCCAGCATGAATTCCATGCCCAGTTCGTCTGCCAGGGCTTCCAGCCGTTCCCTTGCCACGGTGGAGGGATAGGGGGCAAAATCGTTGCCACGGATCAGGGCGTCCATATAAAGCCCGGTGCCACCGGCGATGATGGCGGTCTTGCCCCGGGCGAGAATATCGTCCAGAATGGGCGTTGCCATGGCGCAGTAGCGGCTGACGGAAAAATCCTCCTCCGGGTCTGCCACATCGATCATGTGGTGGACAATGCCCTGCATTTCATCCACAGTAGGCTTGGCGGTGCCGATGGTCATGCGCCGGTAGACCTGCATGGAGTCGCAGGAGATGACTTCGCCGTTTAATTCTTTTGCCAGTTCCACGGCCAGAGCGGTTTTGCCCGAAGCGGTGGGGCCGGCGATGCAAATGATATTGTTCATAGAAGTTTCAGTCCCTTTCCGTCTGGAGCTGCTTGGTGCCGGTCAGGTCCGCTTGAATTGCTTTTCCAGCTGCTTTTTGCTCAATGTGACACAAATCGGTCTGCCATGGGGGCAGTATTTCAAGTCTTCCCGGGCCATGACCTGTTTCACAATGGCAAGCAGCTCTTTTTCGTCGTTGATCCAGCCTGCCTTGATGGCGGCCTTGCAGGCCACGGTGTGCAATATCTCGTCCCGGACGGTGGTGGCCTTTTCCCGACGACCGGAAAGCAGGTCGGTAGCGATGGCCTCCACCGCTTCGGCGGCACTTTCGGGGTTTAAATCCATGGGGATCTGGCGCAACAGTACGGTGTTGTCTCCAAATTCGTCGATCTCAAAGCCCAGTTCCAGCAGCAGCGCCGTGTTGTTGAGCAGTTCTGCGGCGGCTTCGGCGCTGAGGCGTACCGGGATGGGAGAGAGAAGAAGCTGGGGCGTGATGGCCTCCTGATTGGCCTTCAGCTTTTCAAAGAGGATCCGCTCGTGGGCGGCGTGCTTGTCGATGAGGAATGCCTCGTCACCCTGCTCCACCAGAATGTAGCTGTTGTACAGCTCTCCCACCATGCGCCAGGGAGCCACTTCCGGCATGGGCATGGCGGTCTGTTCCGGTTCCTCCTGCACTTCCACCGGGGGCACGATGGGCGCCGCTTTCCGCTCCGGCAGGGGTGCCGGGGCGCTCATGGGGACAGGTTTCGGAATGGGAGAGACCTGGGGAGTGATGACCGTTTCCCGCAGGGGGGTGACGGTCTGCCGCTCCAGCGCATGGTAGGCGGCTGCTGCCGCTTCCTTTTTCGGCTGTGGAGCCGAGGCTACGGCAGCGGTGAAATTTTTATATTCCGCTGCGTCCATGGTGCGGAAGAAATGTTCCTGCTTGGGTGCCGGAGGCACTTCCTTCGGGGCCGGGGGCGCAAAGGTGGTGGTATTGGCCTTGAACTGCACCTGGGGCCGGTCTACCTGCTTGTTCAGCGCCGCCAGAACGCCGTATTGGACGCAGTCAAAGGCGGATTTTTCGGACAGAAATTTGACCTCGGTTTTTGCCGGATGGACATTCACATCCACCGCATTGGCGGGCAGACGCAAATGCAGGACACAGGCGGGGAATTTGCCCACCATCAGCTGATTGCGGTAGGCTTCTTCCAAAGCGGCGATGAGCAGCTTGGACTTCACCGGGCGGTCGTTGACGAAAAAGGTCTGCAAATTCCGGCTGGGCCGGGCATCCGTGGGCTTGGAGACAAAGCCGGTCAGGCTATAATTCTCCCAGCGGCTCTCCACCTTGACCATCCGGGCGGAGTCTTTGCCGTAGACGCAGTACACCGCATCCTCTAATTTTCCGGAGCCGGGGGTGGAGAGAATGGATTTCCCATCTCGCAGATAGGTAAAGGCCACTTCCGGGTGAGCCAGGGCTTGCAGCTGCACCGTCGCTGTGACACGCCCGCCCTCCACGGTGTCGGCTTTCATGAATTTCATCCGGGCGGGGGTGTTGAAGAACAGATCCCGGATGATGATG
>CAZGTR010000164.1:0-2657 GCA_964528715.1 uncultured Oscillospiraceae bacterium
ACGCTCGCAAGAACGCTACCCGTGGCCCCCGTGAGTTCTTCACTGCTACCTGCGCACGCTGCGGCGGCGAGGCTAAGGTTCCCTTCGAGCCCAAGTCCGATCGTCCTGTGTACTGCAGCGAGTGCTTCGCTCAGATGCGCGCTAACTAATTGTAAGTCAAAACCACCGGCTTAGTCGGTGGTTTTAACTTATGGCATTTTCTTACTTGAAACGCCACTCTAGTTGGTCTGCCATCTCCAACAAGCTGATCTGGACAAACGATATACCAAAAGGCCACACAGCCTGCGCGCTGTGTGGCCTTACTTTTTTCTTTAAACAATGCCCTGGGCGGTCATAGCGTCCGCCACTTTCAGAAAACCAGCGATGTTGGCACCCACCACATAGTTACCCTCAAAGCCGTAGCTTCTGGCGGCATCATCCACATTGTGGAAGATATTTACCATGATGTTCTGAAGCTTTGCGTCCACTTCCTCGAAGCTCCAGCTGAGCCGCTGGGAATTCTGGCTCATTTCCAGTGCGGAAGTGGCAACGCCGCCGGCGTTTGCTGCCTTGCCGGGGCAGAACAGCAGACCACTTTCCTGCAAATAGGTGGTGGCTTCCAGGGTGGTGGGCATATTGGCGCCTTCGGCAACGGCGATACAGCCGTTTGCCACCAGCATTTTTGCATCCTCCAGGGTCAGCTCATTCTGGGTGGCGCAGGGCAGAGCCACATCACACTTGACGCTCCACACGCCCTTGCCCTCATAATACTGGGCGTTGTGCCGCTGGGCGGCATAGGCTGTGAGCCGCTCCCGGCGCACTTGCTTGACCTGCTTGAGCAGGGCCACATCGATACCATCGGGATCGTAGATCCAACCGGTGGAGTCAGAACAAGTGACGGGCTTCGCCTCCAGGGCCCATGCCTTTTCGATGGCGTAGGTGGCCACATTGCCGGCACCGGACACCGCCACGGTCTTACCCGCCAGGTCGTGCCCGTTGCACTTGAGCATTTCCCGGGTCAGATACAGCAGACCGTAGCCGGTGGCTTCCGTTCGGGCAAGGCTGCCGCCGTAGCTCAGGCCCTTGCCGGTGAGGACGCCTTCATAAACGCCACGCAGGCGCTTATACTGACCGAACAGGTAGCCGATCTCCCGGGCACCCACGCCGATATCCCCGGCGGGAACATCCACATCGGCGCCGATGTATTTATACAGCTCCGTCATGAAGCTCTGGCAGAAGGCCATGATCTCCCGGTCGGACTTGCCCTTAGGATCAAAATCCGAGCCACCCTTGCCCCCACCAATGGGCAGGCCGGTGAGGGAATTCTTGAACACCTGCTCAAAGCCCAGGAATTTGATGACGCTGGCGTTGACGCTGGGGTGCAGGCGAATGCCGCCCTTATAGGGGCCAATGGCATTGTTGAACTGGACCCGGTAAGCATTGTTCACCTGGGTCTGGCCCCGGTCGTCCACCCAGGCCACCCGGAACTGGATGATCCGGTCAGGGATAGTCAACCGCTCCAGCAGTGCATCCCGGCGATAGCGTTCCTCGTTGCGCTCCACGGCGGGGCGAATGGACTCCAGCACTTCCTTCACCGCCTGGTGAAATTCCGGCTGACCGGGATTTTGTGCCACCACTCGAGTCAACACTTCATCAATATAGCTCATTTGACATTTTCCTCCAATCAAATTGCATGATGTATCCTATCTTCTGGGTATTTTACCACACTGCATGGATATATGCAACAAAAAATGAAACAGATTTCAAAAAATCCTGCATTTTTCATTACCTTACGAAGAAAGATCCCCCGGTGATTCCGGGGGATCTGGTCACATATTCCCTTTGATGGTTGAGATCAGGATATCGCCTGCCACCACCCGATCCTCGGCGGCGAAGCCGTCGGCAAAGTTATCGGAGTAGATGACCTGCGCATTTGGGGGGAACTCGTCGTCCCCCTCCCAGACCATGATCTGCATTTGATAGCCGCCGATCAGATCGAACTGAAATCCGGCATCCCCGTGGGGCAGGGCAATGGCGCCCATTTTCTCACAGGCGGCTTTGAACGCAGCCACCCTCGTGCCGAAGGTGAAGGCAGCCCGGGTCAGCACCCGTCCGGTGTAGGGTTGGATGTACATTTCCCCCCAGGGCATTTCCCGGAAGGTTTTCCAGCCGCCCTGCCATGCCACATCCCGGCTTTCCAGCAGATAACGCAGCAGGAAGGTCTGGGTGGGCAGCAGGGGCAGCTTGCCGCCGTCGGCGGCGGTGATGGCATAGTCCGGGTGGGAAATGGCAAACTCTCTGCCCAGAAGTTTCAGATGAAAGGCGCTTCCGTCCCAACGAACGGCGGAAAGCCGGGCGGTCACATCCGCCGGGTCAAGGGTGCTGAATTTTTCTTCGTAATGGGCAAAGGGTACTTCTTCTTTATGGTTTTCTACTTGCATATTACATCTCCTGAATGGAATTGGGGAACAGGCTCCGGTTGGTGTGGGGCAGGAAACAGGCCGCCACGAAGGAGTCCATATAGCCGGGATAGGTGGACAGCTCCAGATAGGTCATGTTGGCGCCAACTTCGGCGCACTTGGCGTTGGCCTCGTCGCTGATGACCATGGCGTAAGCGCCGGTAAGGGAGGAGTTGCCGATATAGCTGAACTTTTCCAGCTCCACATCCGGCAGCATAC
>CAZGTR010000165.1:0-2655 GCA_964528715.1 uncultured Oscillospiraceae bacterium
GTGAATATTATATCACAAATCAGGGAGTATTGGTAGTTTTTTGACAGACTGGAAATCCAGATGCCCATGTGGGCATCTGGATTTTTTTAAATGCGATGGTGGACTCGAAAGGGCGTTAAGAAAAGTGTCCGGGGGACACTTTTTAGCCCGTGGGAGAGTCTTGCTGTTTTTAGATGCACCCGGCATCCATTTCAACATCGGGCATGATGCCGGTTCCGATGAATTCCGTTCCGTCCAATAAACGGTAACCCACCGAAACGACCTGCGCGCGACCGCCACAGCGAAGGGGAATCATGCAGGGCGTACCTGTTGATCCGTAGGTCGGTTCTCCAATAAGGGTCCCTCGCTTATTCGCCTTAAACATGGCGGTGAAATCCTCTGCGGCAGACATGGTGCTTCGGGAGATCAGGATCTGCAATGCTCCCTCATAGATGGCACGTTGGTTTTCTGCGCCGTGGGAGGGGGTATATTTTTCGTATTTTGTGCGGTTCGTGACACTTTTGGCGTCGGCGATGGCTTCCGCTGTAAACATTCCGTCCTGGATGCACCGCTGAATTTCTGCTTCGCTGTAACGAAGAAGCTGACTTGCGCTGGCAAGCTCCACCCCGTTGCATACCTGCGTCCACTTCTGACAGCTCTGAAAGGAACCGGAAATGAAAAGCTCTGCTACCTTTGCGGCGTAGTAGGTGTTTCCGCCGATGTTGTTGCGGATATCCAACCGCACCAGAGAGATATCCGGGACCGTCTCCAACAATTCCCGAACACAGGGGGCGTGATCTTTCAAAAAATCATGGAGCCTGATCGTTAAAATGCCGTTGTCGATGGTGAAAGAGGGGGCCGCCGGTGGCGTGAAAGGCTTTGCTTTTCGATATGCAACAGGCGGGATGTATTTGGTATGACCGTCGTTCAGAAGCTCCAGAAATTCTGTCAAAAGGCGATGAAATTCACCCTCGTCACTTACCTGAAGAACTTTTTCCAGATAAGCACGATATTGCGCATCCCAATCGAGCTGCAAGCGGTCAAAGTACGGGAACACCGCCTTTGCGGTTGCCCATATAGATGAGATGTCAAAAAGCATATCGGTTTTATTCATTGCAGCGCTACCTCCAGAATTAAGTTTGATTTTTTCTCGATATCCATATTTTATAGGAAAATAAGTAATTTACAAGTCTGTTCAAAGGGCGCTATTTGTGCTATAATATACATAAAGAAATTTGAAGAAGTGCACTTCAAAAATGGCATAATTACAGAGGGACTTAGTCAGTTGCTACTGAAGTGTCCTTGAACGAAGTAAGCTGTTCTGGAGCCATTTTCTAGTTGCACCTATCCTCTGGAATAGATTGCGAATTACCTCATTCACCGAGGTATATGTCAAAGCACTATAATCCGAACCGTATCTTATATGGGAGAATGGTTCGGATTATTTTTGTGGGAGGTCAATTAAGAAAAATCTGATTAGTTGCGAGTTCAACATGGACACAATGCACATGGAATTGAGGTTTTATGTCGGCAGCATGATCGCCATCGATACCATCGCTGTTTAGAACGGGGTAACAGACAATATGTACGAACGGTCAGAACTGGACTATCTGATCTACAATGCACCGCTGGAATATGCCGGCCTTGTTCTGAACGTCGACCCCAAAGCAGATGATTAACGAGCATAAAACTTGGGGCAGCAAGTTTATCGAGAACCTTGCCGCCGATATTAAGCTGTCTTTTCTCGATGCCAAGGGCTATTCTGTGCGAAATCTGAAGTACATGGCAAAGTTTGCACTTTATTTTCCAGATTATGAAATTGTGCAAGCGGCACTTGCACAAATTACATGGTATCATCACATTGTCTTGATGGATAAGGTCAAGACAGGCGACGGACATATTTGGTATGCCGATCAGGTTTCCAAAAACGGGTGGTTACGAAATGTCTTAGTCCACCAAATCGAAAGTGGCTTATATGCAATGCAAGTTATCGCCAATAAGATTTGCTGACAAAAAGAGACAGTTCATAAAATGTTTACGCAAAAAGACAAATTTCCTCTTGAAATTTTCCTGCTGTGTGGTATTATATATTAGCACTCGAAAGATAGGAGTGCTAAAACACATAGACAATGCGGGCCATACCCGCTACTGCAAATAATTGATTTGGAGGCATACACTATGAAGCTTAGACCCATGGCAGACAATGTTCTGCTGAAGCAGCATGAGACCCAGGAATCCACCGTTTCCGGCATTATCCTGGCCACCACCAATAAGGAAAAGCCCGCCATCTACGAGGTGGTTTCCGTCGGCCCCGGCACCAAGGATGTGACCATGACCGTGGAAGTGGGCAGCAAGGTGGTCGTCAGCAAGTTCGTCGGCACCGACATCACCCTGGACAAGGTAGAGTACAAGTTCGTCAAGCAGGATGACATCCTGGCTATCGTTACAGACTGAGGAGGAGACTCATTATGGCAAAAATGATCGTTTATGGCGAGGATGCTCGCAAGAAGCTGCAATCCGGTATCGACCAGCTGGCTGATACCGTGAAAGTTACTCTGGGCCCCAAGGGCCGCAATGTGGTCCTTGGCAAGAAGTATGGTGCACCCCTGATCACCAACGATGGCGTGACCATCGCCAAGGAAGTGGAGCTGGAGGATCCCTTTGAGAACATGGGTG
>CAZGTR010000166.1:0-2618 GCA_964528715.1 uncultured Oscillospiraceae bacterium
TCCGCCGGTTACGAATGCGGCATGAGCATCGCAAAGTTCAACGACCTGAAGGAAGGCGACATTTTCGAGTGCTTCGTCATGCAGGAAGTCAAGAGATAAACCAAGAACCGCCGCACCGCTGATGCGGTGTGGCGATTTTCAATAAAGGAGGATGAATTATGGCATCCAATCGTATCAACCGCATCAATGAAGAGATCCAGAAGGCTCTGGCAGAGCTGCTGCGCACCGTCAAGGATCCTCGTGTCAGCGGAACCATGATCTCCATCACCCGGGTGGAGACCACCCCAGATCTGCGTTTTTCCAAGATCAGCGTCAGCTTTCTGGAGGAGAATAAGGCAAAAGATGCAATGAAGGGTCTGGACTCCGCCTCTGGTTATCTGCGCCGGGAGTTGGGTCGAGTGCTGGACCTGCGCCACACGCCCCAGCTGCAATGGGCGCTGGATGACTCCATCACCTATGGCGCCCATATGCTGGAGCTGATCAATAGCCTGGATACCGGTACTCACGAGGATGAGGAATGAACGGCATCGTCATCGTGGACAAGCCACAGGGCTGGACCAGTCAAGATGTGACCGCCCGGCTGCGGCGTGTTTTCAACACCCGGCGCATCGGTCACGGCGGCACCCTGGATCCCATGGCCACCGGCGTGCTGCCGGTGTTCGTGGGCCGGGCTACCCGGGGCGTGGAGTTTTTTGAACACGCCCAGAAAATTTATGAGACCACCATCCGTCTGGGCCTGACCACGGACACCGAGGATGTGACAGGAACTGTGCTGCAAGAACAGAAAGTTACCGTAACAGAAACGGAATTTCTGAACATTTTGGAGCAATTCCGTGGGAAGATCTGGCAGGTTCCGCCCATGTATTCGGCGCTGAAGGTCAACGGTCAGAAGCTGTGCGATCTGGCCCGGAAGGGCAAGGAAGTGGAGCGCCAGCCCCGGCAGATCGAAATTTTCGAACTGACCTGTCTGGAATTTTCCGGCAACACCGCCCGGCTGCGGGTCCATTGCTCCAAGGGCACCTACATCCGCACCTTGTGCAAGGACATCGGACAGGCCCTGGGCTGCGGCGGCTGTATGCAGGCGCTGCGCCGGGTCACGGCGGGGGAATACACCATCGATGAGGCGGTGCCCCTTCAGACACTCCTGGAGACACAAACGCCGGAGCAGTATCTGCGCAGCGTGGACACCATGTTCCGGGAATACCCCGCCATCACCCTCAGCGAAAAGCAGGAGCAGCGCTGCCGCAATGGCAATGCCTTCTCCATCCAGAAAGCCGACGGTCTGTACCGCTCCTACGGGAAAAATGGCGAATTTTTGGCCCTTTCCCAGGCGGAAAACGGTGTTTTGACCACCGTTAAAAGCTTTTTTGAGGTATAATGGGCTGGATATGACAAAGAGAATTTATGCCCTGGGTTTTTTTGACGGGGTACATCTGGGCCATCAGGCGTTACTTTCCGCCTGCTGTGAACTGGCTCGTGAGCAGAGCTGTGAGACTGCCGCCATCACCTTTGATCGCCATCCCCAGGCCTTGTTTACGCAGCGGCCGCCGAAACTCATCAGCACGGTGGCAGACCGGGAGCGGTGGCTGCACCAATACGGCATTCAAAATGTGCGCATTCTTCCGGTAAAGCCGGAGGTAATGGGGCTGTTTTGGATGGATTTCTTAGAAAAGCTTCTAGCAGACGGCGCTGCAGGCTTTGTTTGCGGAGACGATTTCCGCTTTGGCGCACACGGTACCGGGGACGGACAGAAATTGACAGATTTTTGCCGGGAACGGGGGCTCCCCTGCGTCATCGTGCCCCAACAGGAGCTGGCGGGAGAGCGGATCTCCTCCACCCGGATCCGGGACGCCCTGGAAACAGGGGAGCTTGCACAGGCCACTGCCCTGTTGGGCCACCCCTATGCTCTGACAGGCCCGGTGGTCACCGGGCGGCAGCTGGGCCGTACCATCGGCGTACCCACAGCAAACCTGCATTTCCCGGAAGATCTGCTGATCCCCGCCTTCGGCGTTTATGCCTGCAAGGCCTGGCTGGACGGAAACGCCCACTTGGCTGTGACAAATATCGGTTCTCGTCCCACCGTGGGCGGACACCGGATCACCGTGGAGCCCTGGCTGCTGGATTTCGAGGGTGATCTGTACGGCAAGACTTTGACACTGGAATTTTTCGCCTTTCTCCGCCCGGAGCGGAAGTTCGAAGATCTGCAGGCTCTGCGGCAGGAAATCATCAAAAACGCCGAAGAAACCCGAAAAATATTTGCCAAATCTTGAAAAAATCCCTTTACTTTTGGGAAAAGCTATGATAAAATAACGCCACTGGCTATGCCAGAAGATATTCTGCCCGTTGCGCAGTTGTGGGAGAAAGCTGTATCACAGTACACCACCCGCCCCTACTTCGCCTCTGGGTAACATTTTGAAAGGTGGAAAATACCATGATCCAGAAGGAAAAGAAGACCCAGGTCATCCTGGACAACGCAACTCACGAAGGCGACACCGGTTCTCCCGAGGTCCAGGTCGCTATTCTGACCGCTCGCATCAATGAGCTGACCGATCACCTGCGTGTGCACAAGCACGACAACCACTCCCGTCGTGGTCTGCTGATGATGGTTGGTAAGCGCC
>CAZGTR010000167.1:0-2586 GCA_964528715.1 uncultured Oscillospiraceae bacterium
CAATCCCTTCCTTTGGCATCTCATTTTTGCTTCTGCATTTTGCTCATCACTATATATGATAACAGTGCAAATTAAAATGTGGTTGAAATCTGTTTCAAGTATAGCAAAGAATGGGGAGAAAAGAAAGAGCTTTTGATGAAATTACGCCATTTGGGCCTGCTCCATCCGTCGCCAGCTTAAAAATCCATACAGATCGTTCAGCAAAAACATGAAAAAGCATACCACAACAGACAGAAACCGCCCATCCTCCCGGGCCGCCAATGCCCACAGTGCGATGAGCACCAAATCGTTGGCGGCATAGCCGATGGCATACCAGCTGCTGCGCCGGAAAGTCAAATACACCGCCAAAAAGCTGGTGGTGACGGAAACGGTGCTAAGGGGCAGTGCCGCTGTGTTGAAATATTTCAGGATGTAATAAAATCCCCAGGTGACCAGTGCGGTCAGCGCCATCATCAGAGCCACTTCCAGGCCAGACAGCCGGTTCACCTGCACCTGGGCACGATTTCCCTCATAGGGATGGCGCAGCCAGGACACCAGCGCCACCACCGCCATGGGGGCCGTCATGCCCAAATAGGTGAGCATTTCGCCGTAGTAATCCATCTGCCAGGAGATCAGACCGTACAGGCAGCTGAACGCCACCATCAGCACCTGCCCGACGGGGTTTCCCTTGGCGTTGAACACCAGGGAGGTCACGCCGATGACCGAAGCTGTCAGGATCAGCAAATTCTCCCGGTCAAAGCACAGAAAACTCAGTAAGATCAGGCCGACCGAGCTGCACCAAAGGGCCTTTTCTTTTGTGGTAAAGTAGTGTTTCATGTCATTCCTCCATAAAAAATACGCACCCGTATACACATCTTCAAAGACCTAACGATGTGTAACGAATGCGTTTGCATTTCTCTGCCCGGTGGCAGTTATTTCTGCCGTATCCTATCATACTTGGGGGAAAAAGGCAAGAAAAATCTTCGCCTTGACTTTTTTTCCATCTGCCGATATGATAGGCTCATCAAAGCAACGGAGGAGCGCCATGAAGCGTTTTCGCAAGATCTATCTGGAAATTTCCAACATCTGCAATCTGAACTGTGCCTTCTGCCCCGGGACGAAGCGGCAAAAAAAGGCCATGACGGAAGCAGAATTTCGTACATTGCTGCCCAAGCTCCGGCCCTGGACGGACTATTTGTACTTCCATCTCATGGGCGAGCCTCTGTGCCACCCCAAGCTGTACGATTTTCTGGCCCTTGCCGGGGAAGCGGGGTTCAAGGTCATCCTCACCACCAACGGCACCGGACTGTTACAGCATGGCCAGCGGCTTCTCAACGCCCCGGGACTTCATAAGGTCAATGTGTCCCTCCATGCCTTTGAAGCCAACGACCTGTCCATGCCCTTTGAGGAATATCTCCAGGGGTGCTGCGACTTTGGCGTGAAAGCCCAGGGAAAGGTCCTTGTCTCCTACCGCCTCTGGAACAACGGTGGCGCTGACGAAAAGAACGGGCAGATCTTATCAGCCCTGCACACTTATTTCCCGGGCGAATGGGTCCGGGAGCGCAAGGGCATCCGCATTGGGCAGCGGGTCTATCTGGAGCATGGAGACAAATTCGACTGGCCGGATCTTGCCGCCCCGGTACAAGGGGAAAAAGTCCATTGCTACGGCCTGCGGGATCACATCGGCGTTCTGTGTGACGGGACCGTTGTCCCATGCTGTCTGGATCACGAGGGGGATATTCCGCTGGGGAACCTGCACCGGCAGGAGCTGGGTGAAATCCTGGACACATCCCGGGCAAAAGCCATTTTTGAGGGGTTCCAGACCGGCAATGCCCCGGAGGATCTGTGCCGCCGCTGTGGCTACGCAACACGCTTTCAATGAACCAGCAGCTGTGATGATCTGCCATGGGCGGTGGGGTATCGAAACACCGTGGCAGCAGATCAGGAAAACAGACGCAGAAAAAGGGCACAGCCATTCGGCTGCGCCCTTGAGCGTGTCAAAAAAGTCATTTTTCAGGAGCGGCGAAGCCGCAAAGCCTTCCCCCCGGGGGAAGCCTTGGGCGCTTCCGCACCAGCGCAAAACCAGGTTCTTTGACAGTCTGCAAGGGCGCAGCCATATGGCTGCGCCCTTGCATGTTACACATTGAACAGGAAGTTGACGATGTCGCCGTCCTTCATGACATATTCTTTACCCTCACTGCGGACCTTGCCCAGAGACTTGGCGTTTGCCATGGTGCCGCACTCTTTCATATCCTCAAAGGCGATGACCTCTGCCCGGATGAAACCACGCTCAAAGTCGGTGTGGATCTTACCGGCGGCCTGGGGCGCCTTGGTGCCACGCTTGATGGTCCAGGCACGGCACTCGTCGCTGCCTGCGGTGAGGAAGGAGATCAGACCCAGCAGCGCATAGGAGCTGCGGATGAGCTTGTCCAGGCCGGACTCGTTGACACCCAGCTCCTCCATGAACATGGCCTTTTCCTCGGGATCGTCCAGCTCAGCGATGTCTGCTTCCAGCTTGGCGCAGATGGGGATCACCTGGCTGCCCTCGGCCTCTGCCAGGGCCTTGACGGCCATGTAGTGGCGGTTGCTTTCCGGCTCGTTGATCTC
>CAZGTR010000168.1:0-2582 GCA_964528715.1 uncultured Oscillospiraceae bacterium
TTTTCACCAGCGTCACCAGAATGTTGGTGAACAGATAGCTGATGGAGTTGGGGTCATTGCTGACTCTCGTCACCAGCTTGCCCACGGGGATGTTGTTCAGCTGCTCATGGGACAGCTGCTCGATGTGGGTGAAGGTGTCCAGCCGGATCTGGGACAGGATCTTCTGGCCGATCTTTTGCAATATCATGGCCTGGAAATAGGTGCAGATCATGCTCACCACCAGAATGCCGGCGTACACGCCCACATACACGAACAGGTCGTGGAGCCGGAAGCCTGCTTTCTTGATCAGATCTTGAATGTTGGAGATCAGCAGGGGGGAGACCACATCGTAGACGATGGAGAAGAGCATGATGAAGAAGATCAGCACAAAATCCTTACCGTAGGGCTTGGCGTAGTGGATCAGACGCAAGATCAGATCCCGGTCCTCCATGTGCCGGTCCTTATGGTCGGATTTCATCCGGTTTTTCAGGGCCAGATACGCAATGCTGAAAATGATGGTAAAGGCACCAATGATGGCACCGCAGATGATCAAAGGCAGAAACTCACGCATTGTGCTCACTCCCCTCTTCCTCCAGTTTTTGCAGATCGACCATCTTCCGATAGTCGGCATTGGTTTCGTACAAATGGGTGTGGGTGCCGTAGGCTACCACCTTGCCGTCGTCCATGAACAGGATCTTATCCATCTTCTCAATGGTGGAGATCCGGTGGGCGATGAGGATGGTGGTCTTCCCTGCCCGGCTCTCCCGCAGGTTTTGCAGGATGGTCCGTTCGGTCTTGGTATCCACGGCGGAAACGCTGTCGTCCAAGATCAAAATGGGGGCTTCCTTCATCAGGGCCCGGGCGATGGAGATCCGCTGCTTCTGACCACCGGAGACGGTGACGCCCCGCTCGCCCAGCACGGTGCCGTAGCCCAGCTGAAACTCGGCGATGTTGCTGTGGACATCCGCCAGCTGCGCCGCCTTGATGACGGAGCTGTGGTCCAGCTCGTCCACGCCGAAGCCGATGTTGTTTTCAATGGTGTCGGAGAACAGGAAGTTGTCCTGGGGCACATAGGCGCAGCCGTCCCGGACGGAGCGGATGGTGATGTCGTTGACATCGTGTCCGCCGATGAACAGTGTGCCGTCGGGCACATTGTAGGTGCGCAGGATCAGATCCACCAGGGTGGTTTTGCCGCAGCCGGTCTTGCCCACGAGGCCCACATTTTCACCGGGCTCAATGACGAAGGACACATTTTCCAGCGCATCGAACTCCCCGTCGGGGTAGCGGAAGCTCAAATTCCGGAACTCGATGCCGCCCTTCAGCTCATCCAAGGCCACGGCGGTCTCTTTGTCCTTTACTGCCACCGGCGCATCCAGCAGCTCCGTGATCCGGGCCAGGGATGCCTTGCCCCGGGCGTGCATATCGATCAGCTCAGAAACTGCCATGATGGGCCACACCACGGAGTTGAAGTAGCCAATGAACTCCATCAGCTGACCGGCATTGAAGCTGCCCTTGTACACCAGATAGCCGCCGTAGCCCAGGATCACGCAAATGACGCTCTCCACGAAGCTGGTGACCAAAATACGCATCAAAACGCTGGTCTTGGTGAAATCGATGTTGGCGTCCTCGTTTTCCACATTCAGCTTTTTGAATGCCAGTAGCTCCTTGGTCTCCTTGACGAAGGCCTTGATGACCGCAATGCCGGAGAAGCTCTCCTGGGAAAAGTCCGAAAGATCGGAGAAGCACTCCTGCCGCTTGTCCCACTTTTTGGTCATCACGGAGCCCACCACGGAGGCGCAGGCGAACAGCAGGACCATGGGGATCATGGAAAGCACCGTGAGTAGCCGGTCCATTTTCCACATTTTGCTGATGGCCAGGGTGCCCAGAATGATGGCATCGAAGAATTGCATAAAGCCCCAGCCGTAGCACTCCTGCACCGTGTCCAGATCGTTGGTGTACAGGCTCATCAGGTTGCCTACTTTGTTCACCTGGTAGTATTCCCGGCTCAGCCGCTCGGAGTGGGCAAACATTTTGCTTCGCAGGTCGCTCTCCACCTTGGTGGCGGCACCGAAAATGCTCACACGCCAGGCAAAGCGCCCGAATACGATGCACAAAATGATCACCGTCATGGGCAGGCAGATCTCATCCAGCATAAAGTCCAGATCAAATGCCCGCTCTACCCCGTCCACTACCACCACGCCGTTGTTCAGGCCGTTGATGACCATCTGGTAGATGTTGGGGATCAGCAGCTGCAAGTAGTCCACGGCGAACAGCGCCGCCAGACCCACCAGCAGCCATAGGGCGTATTTGAGATAGTATCGGTTGATATATTTGCCGAATATCATGGGATCGTCCTCTCTTCCTTGTATGATTTATTCTCTATTGTAACACATTTGTTTTTCTGTGGCAATGGTAAAACCCAAAAAACACCGCCACAATCGGAAATTTTGCGCTTACGGCGGTGATGGCAGGTGCGTTTGAAATGACAACAGTGAGGGACAAAAAATGTCCTAGACTTCTCCTGAATCGTTGGGGCGGTGAGATGATGTTACCAACGAGGGTAAGTACATAAAAACAGCCCGGGGCGTGATGCCCCGGGCTGA
>CAZGTR010000169.1:0-2578 GCA_964528715.1 uncultured Oscillospiraceae bacterium
CAAATTCTCAGAGCCGGAGCTTTTTAGATGTTATTAGAATTGACGCTTACTTTTGTAAGATAAATCCATGTTTGCACATTTTTCTGTTTCTACTCCAGGACTCTGGATTTTTTACCTGGGCTGTGCTATAATGACAGCACAATTTGCAAACCGAAATGAGGGATCCCAATGAATACAAAAGAGATCGGTGAGATCCGGCGGCATATTCGCCGGGACCGTAGCAATATGACAGCCATCTACGGCTGCTATGTCAACGACAACAAGGAGATCATTTCCGAATTCCGCCAGAGTACCGGCATGATGAGCGAGAACGAGGGGGATAAGTATTTTGCCCTGCTCAAGCGCACATTGTCCGGAACAATTGGCAAAAATCTCATTGATATCACGTTCAAGACTTCCCAGGTAGCCGGAAGCCCGGAGCATAAGCTGCTGATGGACCTGCGCAGCACCGGGCTGAATGACGAAGAACTTCGCATGACTTTCTATAAAAAGGTCATGGAGTCCGTGAATTTGGAAGAAAGCTATCTGATCCTGCTGGGCTGTGACAGCTATGATGTGCCTTTTAAGAGCAAGGATGGTCTGGACGCAGCGGATAAGTCAGAGGAGACCTACAAATTCATCCTCTGTGCCATCTGTCCGGTGAAGCAGACACAGCCGAAGCTCCACTATGTACCGGAAGAAAAGCAGTTCCGGGACGGTGGTATCACCAATGTGGTCAGCGCACCGGAGCTGGGCTTCCTGTTCCCGGCCTTTGACGACCGGGCGACCAATATCTACAATGCCCTTTACTATACTCGCAGCACCAAGGAGAGCCAGGAAGGCTTTGTGAGCAATATCTTCAATACCCCGGTACCCAAGCCTGCTCAGGAGCAGAAGCGCTCTTTTGAGGCTATTTTGGGAAATTCCCTGGAGGAGGAGTGTAGCCTGGATCTGGTGCAGACGGTCCATGATGAGATCTTCCAGCGCATTGCCCTGCATAAGGAAAGCAAGGTGCCGGACACGCTGCTTGTCAGCAAGGAGGATGTGAAGCAGGTGCTGACCACCTGCGGTGTCTCTGAAGAACATTTGGCAAAGTTCAGCATGGATTATGACGAGGCTTTTGGCTTTGAGGCGGATCTGTACCCCAAGAATATCATCGACGAGAAACGATTCGAGATCAAGACCCCGGATGTGTCCATTAAGGTGGCCCCGGACCGGAGTGATCTGATCGAGACCCGGATCATCGGTGGTATCAAGTATATTTTGATCAATGCCGATGAAAATGTGGAGGTCAATGGCGTCAATATCCACATTGAGGATGGGAAGGAACTACCGGTATGACGGTCAATGAGACGGATTACCAGGTCATCAAGCTGCTGGGCAAGGGAAAAGGCGGCTATTCCTATCTGGTGACCGACGGACAGCGGCAGCTGGTGTTGAAGCAGATCCACCATGAGCCCTGCGACTATTATCAGTTTGGGGACAAGCTGGCTTCGGAACTGCGGGACTATCAGCGGTTGAAGGAATTGGATATTCCCATGCCGGAACTGCTGAAAGTGGATGAAAAGCAGGAACGGCTGCTCAAGACCTTTGTCGATGGCCCGACTGCTATGGAACTGGTCCTAACGGGGGAAATGTGCCAGTCTTACATCCGGCAGGTGGAGCAGATGTGCGGAAAGCTCTACCTGGCAGGACTGAACATCGATTACTATCCCACCAATTTTGTCTTACAAGATGGAAAGCTCTACTATATCGATTTTGAGTGTAATGGCTATATGGAGCAGTGGGATTTTGAACACTGGGGCAAGGAATACTGGTACCAAAGTCCCAAAATTCTGGAATATGCCCGGGAGCATGGCTTTGAAGTGATACGGAGGTGTGACGAATGAACTGGAAAATTTATGAACGGTATCAAATGGACATGATAGGGAAGTGGGCAAGGTTTTGCGGCGTGATGATGAGCGCCTCCTTTTTCCTGCGGATCGTATACTATTTTGGCTTGAAAAATCTGAGGGATATTCCTGGATCGGAGATCTTCGCCACCATGATCTTAGGGCTTGTGCTTTGCGCTGGATTCGTTGTGGTGCTCAATTACCTGCGGCTCAACGCTCCGGGGATCTACGGCATTCTGGGCAGCGCCCATTGCTTGCTGCTGATCATCGGTAATTTCTCCAGCGGAAGCGTATTGCGGATCGTTCTGTCAATTATTTGGTATGCGCTGTGTGCGCTGGTGCTTCTGTCGACCATTGGAGGATATCTGCCTGGACGCATTATGTCGGCTGGAATGTTTTTCTTCGCCGCCTTTGTGCGGTTGGTTGCCTATGATTTGGGAAAAATCAGCTTCCTCCGCTGGGTGACAGAAGCAGCGGTCATTTGTGCGCTGCTTGCATTGGCAGCAATTCCACTTGCTCTGAAACCGATCAAAACCAAAGCAAAATAATGAGAAACGCCGCCCCGGTAAAACCGGGGCGGCTCAGTATGATGCGAAACGGATGGGGTGTCGAAGAAATCGGCACCCCATCAAAAATATTCTATTTATCTGACGGTAAGCGTCAATTCTAATAACATCTAAAAAGCTCCGGCTCTGAGAATTTGTCTC
>CAZGTR010000170.1:0-2436 GCA_964528715.1 uncultured Oscillospiraceae bacterium
CCACTGGGCAGTAGCCGCATTTTCCAACGTTTGGCTCCCCGAACCGGTTCACCAGCTCCGCTGCCGCTCCCTGCACCAGCCGTTTGCCGGAAAGCAGATCCTGCAATTCCGGAGCCGACTTATTGGGCGAACGAACCGCCACGAACAGGTCCTTCGTCCCCTCGCCACAGTAGGGCAGAAACGGGCGAATGGCGTCGCTTCCGATGTAGGGGCTGATGAGCAGAGCGTCACAGGGATAGGCATTGTCTCCCCAGATCACATCCGCCGCCCGCTGGGCGCTCCAGGGCGTGTGCATCTGGGGGCCGTCCAGCAGGACATAAAAGCCCATGTCCCCTGCCCGCTTTAATAGCTCCGCCAATTGGGAAAGGCCACCGTCCAGCAATGCAAATTCGTCAAAATTCAGCCGCAGGGCGGGCACTTTTCCGGTCAGCGCCTCCATCAGCTCCCGGCAGAAGCGAAAATAGGCCTTGGGATAACTCCCCTCCTCTTCCAGCAAATGGGACGGCAGGATCCCCTGCTGGGCAGACATATCCGCCATCAGCGGACATTTGAGCTTTCTTATTTTCTCGTGGAGCACATCAATGGACATTGGTCGTTCCTCCCGGTGTTTTTTCTTTAGTATATCACAAATTTCGAACCAATCAAAGGGTTTTTCTTGTAATTTCGAGGGATTTTTCCACGGTGCTTCCGCCCCCGCCGGGGCATACTAATGCCGAAAGGAGGGAGTTATATGCGCATAACCGGATGGGCATTGACTATGGGCGTGGGGATGGCGGCAGGGGCCGTTGCCGCCATGATGCTGCCGAAGCAGTCCACCGCACGAAAAATGGTGAACAAAGCCGCAGATGCGGTGGAAGATGTGGCACAGGATGCTGTGGATATGGTGACCCAGAAAATGGGCCTATGACAAAACCGGGAAGCACGCAGCTTCCCGGTTTTCAAATATTATTGGGTCGAAACCATCATCTTCTCCCCGTCCGTCGTAACGGAAATGGAAGAAATGGGGTTTTCGAAGGAATCGATGATCTTCTCGGAAATGGGATCCTCCAGCTCCCGCTGGATGGTCCGGCGCAAATTCCGGGCACCATAGACGGTGGAGAATGCCTTCTTCACCAGTAGGTCCCGGACCTCTGCCGTCCAGGTGATGGTAAGGCCACGCTCAGCAAGGCAGCCGGACAGCTCCGAAAGCATGATGTCCGCAATGCCGTGGAAATCACTTTCGCTCAAGTGATTAAAGGTAATGATCTCATCCACCCGGTTGATAAACTCCGGACGCAGGAATTCCCGCAGGGCACCCATGGTTTTCTCCTTCACCTGATCTGCCTGGGTACGGCCAAAGCCAAGGCTTGCCACCCGGCCCTCAGAACCGGCGTTGGAGGTCATGACGATGATGGTGTTCTCGAAGTTCACCACCCGGCCCTGGGCATCGGTGATCCGTCCGTCGTCCAACACCTGCAACAGCACATTCAGCACATCGGGATGTGCTTTTTCGATCTCGTCAAACAGCACCACGGAATAGGGCTTGCGGCGGATCTTCTCCGTCAGTTGCCCGGCTTCGTCATAGCCCACATAGCCAGGGGGCGAGCCAATGAGCTTGGAGACGGTGTGCTTTTCCATAAATTCCGACATATCCAGCCGGATCAAACTGTCCACAGAGTCGAACAGGTCATTGGCCAGGCACTTGACCAGCTCCGTCTTGCCAACGCCCGTGGGTCCCACGAAAATAAAGGAAACAGGCCGCTTCTTTGGGGAAATACCCACACGGTGGCGACGAATGGCTCTGGAAACCGCATCAACCGCCTCGTCCTGCCCCACGATGTGGCTCTTCAGCCGGGCAGGCAGACCGTTGATCTGCTCATATTCCTGTGCCTTGATCTTGCAAGCTGGGATTTTGGTCCACAGCTCAATGATCCTGGCCAGATTTTCCATGGTGACTGCCGGTGGCGGTACCTGCTCCAGCTGCTCGATCTCGGCAGCGATCTGGCACAGGCGGCTGCGCAAATGGGCCAAACGCTCAAAATGCTCGTTTTCCACATCTTCCGTCAGCATTTGCAGCTCCAGCTCATAATCATCCCGCTCTTTCCGCAATTTCGCCAGCCGGGAGATCTCCTTGCACCGCAAATTCACATCGGAACAGGCTTCATCCAGCAGGTCGATGGCCTTATCCGGCAGGAACCGGTCGGTGATATATCTCTCGGACAACACCACGCATTGCCGCGCGATCTCCGGGGAGATGCGCACGCCGTGGAATTCGGCGTATTTGGGGGCAATGCCCTGCATGATCTGGCTGGCCTCCTCGATGGTCGGCTCCGCCACGGTCACCGGCTGGAAGCGCCGCTCCAGAGCGGCATCCTTTTCGATGTGCTTGCGATATTCGTTAAAAGTAGTAGCGCCGATGACCTGGATCTCGCCCCGGGACAGGGCGGGCTTCAGGAT
>CAZGTR010000171.1:0-2429 GCA_964528715.1 uncultured Oscillospiraceae bacterium
TTGCCGGACTTGGCAGCCATGACTTCCACGACTTCCTCGTTCAGACCCAGGTTCAAGATGGTGTCCATCATGCCGGGCATGGAAGCACGGGCGCCGGAACGGACGGAGACCAGCAGCGGGTTTTCGTGATCACCGAACTTCTTGCCGGTGATGGTTTCCAGCTTTTCAACATACTCCATGATTTCAGCCTGGATCTCGTCGTTGATCCGGCGGCCGTCCTCATAGTACTTGGTGCAGGCTTCGGTGGAAATGGTGAAGCCCTGGGGAACAGGCAGACCGATGTTGGTCATTTCTGCCAGGTTAGCACCCTTACCGCCCAGCAGCTCACGCATGGAGCCGTTGCCTTCGGTAAACAGGTAAACATACTTGTGAGACATTTGATAACCCCTTTCAGTTATTGACGGGCAAAAGCCCGAAATTTATATTTTCGTGTAACAGGGCGGATGACCGCCAAAATTACAGCAAAAACGGTAAAATGCCCAATGCCTATGGATGGGCTGTACAAGTATACCATATAGAACGAAAAAATGCAAACATTTTTACGTTTTTGATACAATATTTGTGCTTTTCTGTGGAATTGTTCAAATGGGGCAGGAAAAAAGCAGAACAGCGGAAGTTCCGCTGCTCTGCTGCATGGTCAGTATTCCCGCACCACGGCCTTGACGACGCCGACAAGCTCGGCTTCGCTGCCGTCGATGGGGTCATAGTTGTCGTTTTCGGGCATGAGCCAGATCTGACCGTTCCGTCGGAACAGACGCTTGACGGTGGCTTCGTCACCGATCCGGGCTACCACGATCTGTCCATCATGGGCAGTTTGCTGCGGTCGGACCACTACCTTGTCTCCGCTGAGGATACCGGCATTAATCATACTGTCGCCTCGGACACGCAGGGCAAAGCAGGACGGATCGCCGTCCCAGGCCATGGTGCTCTCCTGGTTTTCCACTGCCAAAATGGGAATGCCCGCTGTGACCACGCCGATGACTGGGATCTGACCCGGGCGCACACCGGTGGACAGGGCGCGCTTGCGGCCTTTGGCACCGGGGGATTGGAGCAGGCCCTTGTTCTGCAAGGCCTGGATATGATAGCTGACAGAGGCGGTGGAGCGCAGACCCACTGCCGCACCGATCTCACGGACCGAAGGGGCATAGCCGTTCTCCTGGATGAATTCGTTTACAAATTGCAAGATCTTTTCTGCCTTGTCGCTGGTACGGGGCATGGTGCGATCCCTCCTGTGTTGATATATAATTGCTTGTTTTCTTCATTGTAGCACAAATGAACGGAAAAAGAAAGGGCAAAAGAGATATTTTTATTGAAAAAATTTGGAATATTTCAATTTTTTTCTCGCTATACTCCACTAGAATGTCTGGGAGGGATGAAAATGGAAGATGATCGCCAGATGAAAATATGGAGCCGGGTCCGGGGCGGCCCGGGGAGTATGAACGGAAATTTGCAGCCGCTGCTGGCTATGGCATTGGGGGAGGCGGCAGTGTTTGGGGCGCTGCTGCGACAGCTGTCAGGGGATCTGCAAAGCCCGTTGCGGCTTTTGCGGGAGGAGGAGCTGGTCCATGCCCGGTGTATCAGAGGGATCGGGATGTTATGCGGTATCGGACCAATGAAGGTGGGGGTGCCTCCGGTGAAACAGGAGCGACCGGAGGCGGTACTGCGGCGAAGCTATGGCAACGCACTGCGGGCCATGCGGGAGTACGGCGACCGGACGGGAGATCCGGAATACGGACCGGTGTTTCAGTGGATGGAGCAGCGGGAACGGGCGCATTGTGCCGTGATCGCACAGTTGATGGGAACATTGGGTTCGTGACGGTTAGAACCTTCCCGGAACGGGCAGACTGTTCCCGGAGGGATGGAGATGAAGCTGTGGAAAAAGGCGGTGCTGTTCTATGTGGGTGGCACGGCGTATTTGACGATGGAGTTTTTGTGGCGGGGACGAAGCGATGGCAGTATGTTTTTGCTGGGGGGACTGTGTTTCCTTTTGCTGGGCAGAGGAGTCGCTCGACTGCGGCTGCCGCTGGCCTTGAGAACAGTGCTGGGGGCCGGTTTGATCACGGCACTGGAATTGCTCACCGGTCTGCTGGTCAACAGAAATTTTACTGTCTGGGATTATAGGGCATTGCCTTTGAATTTCCGGGGGCAGATCTGCGTCAATTTCAGCCTGCTGTGGATCCCGGTGAGCCTTGCCGCCATGTTTCTGTATTGCTGGACAGAAAAACGGATAACGCAGGTGTAACTTGGAAAATCAAGACTATATTACCGCTGTTATCATCGCCGTTCGGCGGCGAGGTGAGAAATCCATCCCCTTTACAGGCGTTGGCGCAGTGCAGCGTGGTAGAAGTGTGTTTACTGCACATCCCGGCGGGGATATAGTATGGCTCCAACCGCTCATACAGCCACTCGTAGTCCATGACTTTCTCAAT
>CAZGTR010000172.1:0-2392 GCA_964528715.1 uncultured Oscillospiraceae bacterium
CTAGCTGTTATATACAATATAGTACATTTGTGCTCATTCGTCAATAGGCAAAATCGCATTTTAGAAAAACACCGAATGGGAAACCCCATTCGGTGTGATACTATGCCAGCATGGTATAAACCCAGTAAATTAGCCCATACAGAGCGCTGGCTCCCAAACCATAGACGATCACCGGGCCGGCGATGGTGAACATCTTTGCGCCGACACCCAAAATGAAGCCCTCGGTCTTGAATTCGATGGCTGGGGCGGAGACGGCGTTTGAAAAGCCGGTGATGGGCACAAGCGTCCCGGCTCCGGCGATTTTCGCAATATCATCGTACACGCTCAGGCCGGTGAGCAGCGCTGACAATGCCACAAGGCTCATGGATGCGGCGGTGGAAGCGTCGTTTTTTTCAAGCCCAAGGGCCAGATATCCATTCAGCGCCAGCTGCCCCAATACGCAGATCAGCCCACCGATCCAGAAAGCGTTTAGGCAGTCCCGCCACATGGGGGACTTGGGGCTCATGCGCTGTACCAGTTGGTCGTATTCTCGTTCCGTCATATCGATCCCTCCTGGCATAGGTTGCCCAATGGGGATGAAATTATGAAAAAATGCCGCTTTTCATAACTTTGGGTTTACAGAAGCGCCTTTGATGTGATATGATATCCGGTAGAGAATGATAAACAGAGGTTACGATCATGAATTACATCGTTTTGGATATGGAATGGAATCAGCCCTGGCCCGGGTCCCCGTCGTCGAAGAAGGTGCTGCCGGTGCAGATCCGGGGAGAGATCATCCAGATCGGCGCTGTCCGGGTGACGCAGGAGCAGCTGGTGACGGATGAATTCCAGGTCCTGGTGAAGCCGAAATTCTACCGTCATTTGAACCGCCGGGTCAGCAAGCTCACCGGTATCAAGGAGGAGCGGCTGAAGGCAGAGGGAATCCCGTTCCCAGAGGCAGCGGAGCAGTTCCGCCAGTGGTGCGGGGATGATATCATATTTCTGACCTGGGGTTTTGATGATATCGGCATTCTGCGGGACAATCTGCGGCTGTTTGGCATGGACGAAAGCTGGACGGAGCGGTGGTACAATGCCCAGATGATCTTCAACGCCCAGACTGACGGCTCCACTGCCCAAAAGGCGCTGAAAACGGCCATGGAGATCTTCGAGATCGAGCCCAGTCGCCCGGCCCATGACGCTTTGGGAGACGCTTACCACACCGCTTTGATCTGTGCCATGCTGAATTTGAAGAAGGGCATTGAGGAGTACGGACAGGCACTGAAAAATCACGACAATGGATTTCATGGTGCGCAGCTTCCGGGATGTATCGCTCGGAGCGTGTACTATGACTATGCGGACAAGCAGGCTGCACTGGATGCCATGACCAATGAGGAAAATGTTTGCCCCATATGTGGCGCTGCCATGGAGGGCACCCGGTGGTTTGCCCAGCCGGGACACCGGTACATGGATCTGGCGGCCTGCCCGGAGCATGGAAAGTTTTTGATCCGCATTCGGCTTTCGGACCAGCCCAACGGCCTGACCCGGGTAAGCCGGTTGACTTACGAAGCCACTTCCGAAGCGGCAGAGACCTATGCCCGCCGGGCGGAGAAAGCGGACCCCCAGGAACAGCGTCCCACCCGCCGCCGTCGCCGCCGCCGTGGCAGCGTGCAGGAGGAAGGTACGCACCAGTAAAAAATGGTACGGATAAAAGACGGCATTCCCCGGAATGCCGTCTTTTTGATAGGCGAGGAAGCCGAAATTGAATAGATCAAGTAAAAATGAGGAAACATGATACCATTTACCGCAAATCGCAAACGAACGATACTGCTCTTAGATCGGAGAAAGATATGATAACTTATGAAAAGGCAACGCCTTGCGACATTGAACCAATCTATCGGCTTTGCAAACGACTCATTGACGATTACGAGAATATGGACAACGTTGATTATGATCGGGTGCTGAAATGGGTTCACAGAAAAATCGAAATCTCCATCGGTGCATATACCGCAGTATTCGTATTCGGTGAAAAGGCAGGCTATTATCACTTCTACCAAAACGAAGAGGGAGAATATGAGCTGGACGACATATATATCTTCACCCAATACCGGAATCAGGGCATCGGCTCAGAGATTATTCAAAAGTGCTGTTCTTCGGTCAATGCGCCCGTGATGCTGTATGTTTTTATCAAAAACGAAAAAGCAATTGCCCTCTATAAACGACTTGGCTTTAAAATTCAGCAAACGGTAAATGGTAGCAGATATATCATGAGAAAAGAGAATTGAAAGTATTAGGAAGTTTATGAGGAACGCTACAAAATGATGTATGCGGTTGTGAAAAGGAATGCTGTATGAATCAAAGCAAATGGATTTTCTTCGATGTCGGTTCGACACTTGTTGATGAAACCGCAGCCTAC
>CAZGTR010000173.1:0-2376 GCA_964528715.1 uncultured Oscillospiraceae bacterium
CTGTGAATATTATATCACAAATCAGGGAGTATTGGTAGTTTTTTGACAGACTGAGGGCGCATTGCAAGCAATGCGCCCTTATGTTTTACAGATCCTCGTAACCCACCAGCAAACCGCCACGCTCTGCGTAAAAGCTGCACAGACCGGAGCAGTTTTCAATACGCACCTTTGCCTTTTCGAACTGGGCCTTGATCATCTCTCCCAGCTCCTGTGCCGCCTCGGTGTTGAAGCACTGGGCAATACGGACCCGTCCGCCCTGGTAGCCCCGGTTCTTCATCTCCTCGAACAGGGTCTCCAGAGCCTTTTTCTCGCCCCGGGCCTTGTGCAGCTGCTGGAACGTACCTTCATCGGAAGCAGCGCCCACGATGCGAATGCCCAAAACTCCTGCCAGCTTTGCAACAGCAGGGCTGACCCGACCATTTCTCGCCAGATTATTCAGCGATTGCAGGGAGAACAGCAGATGGGTATGACTCATATACTCCTGGATCCCCTTGCGGATCTCGTCAAAGCTCTTGCCCGCTTTGATCTGCCGGCGCAGATAGCCAATGAGCAACCCCAGCTCCGGACCGGCACTCAAGCTGTCCACCACATGGACCTTGGAACCGGGATGCTCCTGCTCGTACAGGCTCGCCGCCTGGGTCGCTGCGGTGCAGCTGCCGGACATATTGCTGGAAATGGTAACTGCAAACACCTGCTCCGCTCCCTCGTAAGCTTGAAGCCAGTCGTGGACATTGGGGCAGGAGGTGCCGGACTTTCCGTGATAATGCTGGAGCTTTTCCACCATATCCGTCACATTCAGTTCTTTGGTATCCACAAACTCCTCCTGAGCCGTGATGATCCGCAGGGGTACATTTTCAAAGGCGACATCTTCCAGCTCAAACACATTGGAGGAAGAGTCCGAAACGATCTTAATATCCATGGTGGTGCTCCTAACGATTACACTTATTTGAATATTCATTTTACGATACTTTTCCCCATCCGTCAAGAAAATTCGACATTTCCCGCAAAAAGTTCACAAAAATACGCACCCGGCCTCCATCTGAGCCGGGTGCGTTCTTCAGTTTTGTTCCAATATCAGCGCCAGCGCTGCCCGTACCGCCTGTCCCCGGACTTCCGCCCGGTCCCCCGCAAAGAGGAAATGCCGGGCAATGGTCACATTTTTATCCGCATAGCCGATGAATACCGTCCCCACTGGGTTTCCGTATTCGTCGCCACCGGGGCCCGCCAGGCCGGTCACGGACACGGCAATGTCCGCATCCAGGGCATTTTTCGCCCCCACCGCCATAGCTCTGGCGACGGATGCCGACACGGCGCCATCTTTTTCCAGCATTTGCGCCGGAACGAGCAGGAGCCTTTCCTTGATCTCGTTGCAGTAGCTGATGATGCCGCCCTTATACACCGCCGACGATCCGGAAACCGCCGTTAGGGCGCTGCCGATGCCGCCGCCGGTGCAGCTCTCCGCCGTGGCAAGGGTCTTGCCCTGAAGCCGGGCAATGACCTCACAGGCGAGGGTCATCATGGTACTTCACCGTGACCTTTTCCACATTCTCCAGAGCCTTTTCGATCAGCTCCTGCCGGTTCAGCTTTGCCTCCGCCCGGGCCAGCTGGCCCAGGGTGGGCTTGGTCTTGGGGTGCTTGGGAGTAAAGACGGTGCAGCAGTCCTCATAGGGCAAAATGGAAGTCTCCATGGTGCCGATCTTCCGGGCAATGGTCACGATCTCCTCCTTGTCCATGCCAACCAGCGGCATGAAAATGGGAATATCCACCACGGCACCGGTGACCGCCATAGCCTCCATGGTCTGAGATGCCACCTGTCCCAGGTTTTCGCCGGTGATCAGCGCACCGCAGCCGTCCTGCTTGGCAAGGCGCTGGGAAATTTCCATCATAAACCGGCGCATGATGAGGGTGAAATACTCCTCCGGGCAGTTATCCCGGATGGCTTCCTGAATTTCCGTAAAGGACACCACATTCACGGTCATCCGGCCGGAATACCGGGTCACCAGCCGGGCCAGCTCCATGACCTTGTCCTTTGCCAGCTGGGACGTGTAAGGATAGGAGAAGAAGTGGACACACTCGATCTCCACGCCACGCTTGGCGATCATATAGGCCGCCACCGGGGAATCGATACCACCGGAGAGCAGACACATGGCCCGACCGCCCACGCCGGTAGGCAAACCGCCGGCGCCGGGTTCTGCGGGGCCGTGGACATAGGCTGCCAGATCCCGCACTTCCACATAGACCGTATAATCCGGATGATGGACATCCACCGTCAGCTCGGGTCTGGCTTCCGCAATGCGCCCGCCGATCTCCTGGGAGATCTGGATGGAGGTCATGGGGAACTGCTTGTCCGAACGCTTGGACTCCACCTTAAAGCTC
>CAZGTR010000174.1:0-2363 GCA_964528715.1 uncultured Oscillospiraceae bacterium
ATGACGGCGATTGACGTGCGGAAGGTCATAGGTTCGAGTCCTATATCGTCCACCATAAAAATTCCCTGTTATCCACTTCGGATGACAGGGCTTTTTTTATGCCCAAAATAGAATAATCATGCAATTGATACACAAAAGTATACAACGACCCCCGGGAGCGTGCCATCGGCCGCCCCCGGGGGTGTTTTTGTATTTCATTCTCTTTCCAACTATGCAATATCACATTGCTTTAAAAAATTTGTCAATGACCATTTCAAACGCTGAGTATATTTTCGCAGCCGGTGCCAAATCTCCTTGTTTTCATTTTAAAGTTCTGGCTTTTCCTTGACTTTTCCCCTTTTCCGGTCTATGATTAAAGTAGATGTTGCAAAACAAGTATTTTGAATACAGGAGTATGGTTTATGCCCCCAAAGCCGAAATTCACCAAAGATGAGATCATCGCCGCTGCTCTGGAAGTCGTATCCGCCAAGGGTGTGGATACCCTCACCGCCCGAGAGCTGGGCAATGCGCTGGGCAGCTCTGCCCGGCCCATTTTCACCGTGTTCAACAGCATGGAGGAAGTGCTGACAGAAGTTCGCACCGCCGCTATGGCCCGGTTCGAAAGCTACACCCAGCGTACCATAGATGGTGTTCCGCTGTTCAAGCAGGTGGGGATGCAGATGATCCTGTTTGGCATTCAGGAGCCAAAGCTCTATCAGCTGCTGTTCATGCAGGAACACCGCAGCGCCGTGACCTTTGAGGATGTGTTCAGTCTCTTAGGGGACACTGCCGCACTTTGTATCCAGGCTATTGTGCAAGACTACGATCTCAGCACCAACGTTGCCAAGCTTCTCTTTGAAAATGTCTGGATCTACACCTTTGGCGTGGGCGCTTTGTGTGCCACTCGGGTCTGCCGGTTCTCCGAAGCAGAGCTGAGCGATATGCTCACCACCCAGTTTCAGGCCATGCTCTGCTATGTCAAAACCACGGTTCAAGGCTAAATACACCAAACCGCCCCGGTCTCCCGGGGCGGTTCTTTCTTATTTCAGCACCAGCTCGCCGTTTTCTGCATCCACGGTAACGGTCTGGCCGGGGAGGATATCCCCCCGGAGCAGCTTCCGGCTGATCATGGTCTCCACCGTGTGCTGCAAATACCGGCGCAGCGGCCGGGCGCCAAATTCCGGATCGTAAGCGGTGCTGACGATGGTCTCCTTGGCCCGATCCGTCAGCGCCACCCGGATCTGCTGCTGGGCAAGACGCTGGTTCAGCTTGTCGATGAGCAGGTCAATGATGTGGGTCACATCCGACCGGGTCAGGGGCTTGTAGAACACGATTTCATCCAACCGGTTGAGAAATTCCGGACGGAAGGACCGGCGCAGCAGCGCCTGCACCTGGGCTCTGGCGTTTTCGTCGATGGTGCCATCGTCTTTGACACCGCCCAGCAGATATTCGGAGCCCAGATTGGAGGTGAGGATGATGATGGTGTTCTTAAAATCCACCGTCCGGCCCTGGGAGTCGGTGATCCGACCGTCGTCCAGCACCTGAAGCAGCACATTGAACACATCCGGGTGGGCCTTTTCCACCTCGTCGAACAGCACCACGCTGTACGGCTTGCGGCGCACCGCTTCCGTCAGCTGACCGCCCTCGTCGTAGCCCACATAGCCAGGAGGCGCACCGATGAGCCGGGAGACGGAGTATTTCTCCATGTATTCGGACATATCGATGCGGACCATGTTCTGCTCGTCGTCAAACAGTGCCTGGACCAGCGCCTTCGCCAGTTCCGTCTTGCCTACGCCCGTGGGGCCCAGGAACAGGAAGGAGCCGATGGGCCGGTTGGGATCCTGAATACCTGCCCGGCTGCGTTGGATGGCCTCCGCCACCGCCTGCACCGCTTCGTCCTGACCGATGACCCGCTGATGCAGCGTCTCGTCCAGGCTGAGCAGTTTTTCCCGCTCGCTTTGCACCAACCGGGACACCGGAATGCCCGTCCAGCGCTCCACGATCCGGGCGATCTCCTCCTCCGTCACCCGGTCGTGGAGGATCACGCTGTCCTTGCCGGTCTGGACACGCCGTTCTTCCTCCTGCAAGGCTTTCTCCGCCTTGGGCAGCTGCCCGTATTTCAGCTCGGCGGCCTTTTCCAGATCATAGCGCTGCTCGGCGCCCTCGATCTGCCGCTTCAGATCCTCGATCTGCTCCCGCAGCTGCTGCACCCGGCCAATGGCATTCTTTTCGTTCTCCCATTGGGCCTTCATGGCGTTGTATTGATCCCGTTCCTCTGCCAGCTCCTTTTGCAGCTGTGCAAGTCTGCCCTTAGAAAGCTCGTCCTCTTCCCACATAGCCAGGAGGCGCACCGATGAGCCGGGAGACGGAGTATTTCTCCATGT
>CAZGTR010000175.1:0-2360 GCA_964528715.1 uncultured Oscillospiraceae bacterium
GCAGATCATTAAAACTGGTGCCAATGGGGACCAGCAAATTTTTCGGCTCCATGACAATATCACCGGAAACCGTGACGATTCGATGGGTCAAGGGTCTCCGCTGGAACACAGCGTCATGGATAGCCTTACAGGAAGCACCATTGAACACAGCGCAGCCAACCGCCGCCGGTAACGCCCCAGAAGGCACCTGCCGCCCGGTGATGGCCTGGATCAGCTGCTTTTCTGCGCCCTGAGGATACCTGGTAGGCAGTTTTTTTACCCAGATCCCCGTCTGGGGATCGATACGCCGCAGTAGCGCCTCTGCCGCCCCCGGCTTGTTATCCTCCATGGCAACGACCGCTTTGGAAAGGCCCAGGATCTTCATGATGATTTTCACTCCGGACAACAGTTCCTCCGGATATTCCCGGCACAGCCGGTCATCTGCCACGATATACGGCTCACATTCAGAAACGTTTATAATGATGGTATCAACCTGGCCAACGCCAGACTGGAGCTTTACATGGGTGGGGAAGGTAGCGCCGCCCATGCCAACAATGCCTGCCTCCCGGATGATGGCGATCAGCTTCTCCGGGCTAAGGGCTTCCACTTCTTCCTTGCTTCTGGGGTAAACATCCGGAGAAAGCCGGTCCTCGTGGTCATTCTCGATAACCACACTGAGCATAGTCATGCCGGCGGTATGAGGCCGCATCTCCACCGCCTTGACCGTACCGGATACGGAAGCATGGACCGGCACGCAAAGCCCCTCGTTGTCACCGATCTTCTGACCAATGGTCACATCGTCGCCTTTTTTCACCAGCGGCTTACACGGCGCACCAATGTGTTGGCTCAAAGGGATCACCAGTACATCCGGCTCCGGAAAAATCTGGACGGGCCGCTGGGCTGCATAATGTTTGTTTTCTTTCGGATGGACCCCACCGAAAAATGAAAAGGCCATATCACTCACCTCTGTGCTAGACTGGAATATATCCCCACCTTGGGTGCTTTTATCATAGCGCCATTTTTGTAATTTGTCCATAGTTTTTGGGCGTTTTTAACAAAAAGTATTATTGTATCGATACATTTTGCACCATATTGTCCACACCGCCCCCTGCAAATGATCCGCACCCCATTGTAGGGCGGGGGCCGTGCCCCCGCCGCCCAGGTGGAAGACCGCCCTGCCACCACTATGTGCTGCACCAATTCGACACCGTAGGGGACGGCTCTCCCGTCCCGCTGTGTCACCGCTTCGAATATACCACCGGCGAGCGGCGCAAAAATGCCCTCCCGTTTCGGGAGGGCATGGCGGCATTGCCGCAATATCGATCTTCACAGTGCCACATCCATTCGAGAGCAGATCTGCAAATGAGCACCTGTAACAGGGTGGTCCAGCTCCAAACTTTTGGCGCACAAGATCTGGGTCTGCAGTCCCATCTTCCGGGAATACTCCGCAGACTCCGGGGAGCCATACTGGGGATCCCCTACAATCGGGAACCCCATGGCAGCGCAGTGGAGCCGCAGCTGGTGGGTACGACCAGTAACAGGTCGCAGTTCCAGTTTACATAAATCAATGTTTCGTTCCAGCACCCGGTATTCCGTCACCGACGGCTTTCCGTCCGGTCGGATTTCCCGGAGCAGGCTGGGTAAGGGTTTGCGGGCGATGGGCAGATCAATGGTACCGCTGTCCAGCGTTGGACCGCCGAAGGTCAAAGCATGATAGGTCTTGCGGATGTTGCCCGCCTGCAAAAGCTGGCTGATGTGGGCATTTTTCCCCAACAGCACCACGCCAAACGTGTCCCGATCCAGGCGGGTTAAGGGGTGAAATGCGCTGCATATCCCCTTTTCCTGATAATACCCCTGGACGATATTCGCCAAAGTCCCGGAATTGCGGCTATGAGAGGGGTGGATCAGCATCCCTGCCGGCTTGTCCACCGCCAGAATGTATTCATCCTCGTAAAGGATGGTCAACTCCCCCGGCTCCGCCGGATACTGCGGCTGCTCTGCCTCCAGGGCGACCGTGATCACATCCCCAGGCTGTACGGCATAGTCCGTATGGACCGGTACGCCATTGACCCGAAGGGAGTCCCCCCATTTCAGCCGATTCATCAGGCCCAAAGACATTTTCATTTCTCCCCGGAGAAACGAGGACAATCTTCCCGTCCGGGCCGCTACGTGTTTCAGTTCCATACGCCCTCCAAAAAAGCAAAAGACCCTGCTTCATCGCAGGGTCTTTCAAATGTCATTACAGAGCAGCCTTGGCCTTCTCCACGATTGCTGCGAAAGCAGCTGCATCGTTGATTGCCATCTCGGACAGGCTCTTGCGGTTCAGCTCGATGCCAGCCTTCTTCACGCCGTTCATGAACTTGGAGTAGTTCAGACCGTAG
>CAZGTR010000176.1:0-2348 GCA_964528715.1 uncultured Oscillospiraceae bacterium
GGTGATTGAATTCCGGCAGGCTCAGGGCATTTGCCACGATATCCAGCTTGAATTTATTCAGCTGGGGCAGCAAATTCTGGGACAAAATCAGCGTATCCGCCGCCGTATAGTCATAGGGCAGACCCATTTTTTCGCAGGCTGCCCGGATAAATCCGGTATCAAAATCCGAATTGTGGGCCACCAGCACGCTGTCACCCACAAATTCCAGGAATTTTGGCAGCACTTCTTCGATCTTCGGTGCGCCAATGAGCATGGCGTCGGTGATACCAGTCAGGTCGATGATCTTCTGCTCCAGCTTCCGGCCCGGGGCCACAAAGGTCTGGAACCGGTCAATCTCCTGACCGTTTTTCATCCGCACGGCGCCGATCTCGATAATGGTATCGGTGTGGGAAGAAAGGCCCGTGGTCTCCAGGTCAAAGGCCACGAATTCATCGTCAAAGGCCATGTCCCGGTTGCCGTGGACCACGATCCGGTCATCCACATCGTTGATATAATAACCCTCGCAACCGTAAAGGATCTTGATGATCTCATCCGTTCCGGCCACCTTCGGGGGCTTTTTGCCCTCCACCACATGGAGCGCATCGGTAAAGGACTGGCAGCAGCCGTGATCGGTAATGGCAATGGCCTTGTGGCCCCAGGCCGCCGCCTGTTGCACCGCCGCCGCAGTAGAGGTCAGGGCGTCCATGCTGCTCATGGAGGTATGCAGGTGCAGCTCCACCCGCTTTTCTCCCTCTGCCTTGTCCAGCCGCTTGGGCATGGTGCCGGGCATCATGGCAAAGGGCTTCAAAATCAGCTCATTGTCGAACTGGTTGATCATCAACTTTCCCTGAATGCGCAGCACCGCACCGACCTTCACATTGTCCAAGAACGGCTTCGCCTCATTGGCTTCCATAAAGCGATTGATCCGGATGGCACCGGTGTTGTCCGTCATGTCAAAATTGACCACCCAGGCATTGCGCTTTTTCAGCTCCTTATGCTCCACCGCAAAGACACGGCCCTCTACGATAACGCTGCCCATATCCAAATTTAGAGTGTGCATGGGCGTTGCATTGCCACGGAAGGGCTTGCCATACAGGGTCTCGGAGGATACCGCCGGAGCAGCAGCCTTTTTCTGCACCGGGCTCTGGGCAGGCAGATCGTTCATCAGCGTAGTGCGCATTTTTTCCATTGCCTCAAACAGCGTCGCACCTTCCAGGGCTTCTCCCGCCTTGATCTGAATGCTCACCGGAACAGAAAAGCGCTCCTGCAGCTTCATCTGCACCTTGGGAACGCATTCCAGGAGCATCTGCTTGCCGTTTCCTTTGAGGGATACCGTCAGATCCGTCCCCTGCCAGTGCCATTGGGCCCCGGCCAGCGCCCCCCGGGCCATGGAATTCTCCGCAACAAACAGGTCCCGCAGTTCCTCCGCCGGCAGCTTCTCCAGCTGATCCGGCGGGAATGTGGCGTTCAGTTCCAAGGACTGGAGCCCGTAAATGGCGCAGATCTGCTGCGCCACCTCGTCCAGCCGCTTCCGGGGGACAAAGCTTACGCATTTGATCACCATGGATATCCGCCGGGTGGCAGGGTCCAGATCTGCAGCCACAACAGCCCCTTGAGAAATGGCTTCCTCCAGGGGCGGGTCCGGGACATAGTCCGAAAACATATCACTAAAAAATGGGTACTGGGTCATGAGTCTCGTTTCCTTTTTTCTTTCTTACTATTAGTATACCATATCTAAGGCACGGATTTCTACTGCCCTGGCTACATTTTCTCGTGGATTTTCTGCTGGGAAATTTGTAGAAAATGCCCATCCGTTTCCGGATGGGCATTTGATATTACAGCTGTTCAATGCGGCGAAGCAGCGCCGGGAGCAATTCGTCATAGGGCAGCTTTTCCACCTGCTCCCCCTTTTCGAAGATCATGCCCCAGCCGTCGCCACCGGCGATGCCGATATCGGCTTCCCGGGCCTCTCCGGGGCCATTGACCACACAACCCATGACCGCCACGGTGATGGACTTCTGGCAGTCTTTCAAGGCTTCGTCAACCCGGTTCACAAGGCCGATCAGATCGATCCTGGTCCGTCCGCAGGTGGGGCAGGAAATGATATTCACACCTTCCTTGCGCAGGCCCGCCGCCTTGAGGATATCCTTGGCGGCATAGACTTCCTGTACCGGGTCGTCTGTCAGACTGACACGGATGGTGTCACCGATGCCGTCCAGCAGCAAGGCACCAATGCCCATGGCGGATTTGATCATGCCCATTTTCACAGGGCCGGTCTCCGTCACGCCAATGTGCAGGGGGTAATCGCACTTGCTCCGGAACAGCCGGGCCGCCGCCACCATGGTGGGCACGGTGGAGGACTTCATGGA
>CAZGTR010000177.1:0-2314 GCA_964528715.1 uncultured Oscillospiraceae bacterium
CAAGGTCGCACTAGTCGGGGAGATAGCGGTGCCCTTTACCTGCAATCCGCTATAGCAGGGATGAATTCCCACACCCGGGCCTGTAAGAGTGCCGTCCGGCCGTTGTAAGCGGTGTTGAAGGACCGGTCTTGCGCAACGGAATCCCGTGAACCATGTCAGGTGGGGAACCAAGCAGCATTAAGCGGATCGTTCCGTGTGCCGCGGGGTTGCCGTTTCTGAGCTGGCTGCAACGATACCGGGTATTCGGCAGGTTCAAATGTGGGTGTGCGATCTTGTTATGAGCCGGTCTGTCTTTATGTGAATTTACGAGAGGGGAGCTCTTATGTCCGCTTATCAAGCATTATATCGGAAATATCGCCCCCAGACCTTTGATGATGTGGTGGGCCAGCAGGCGGTGACCCAGACCCTCAAGACCCAGCTGGAAAGTGGCAAGATGAGCCATGCCTATCTGTTCACCGGATCTCGGGGCACAGGTAAGACCAGCTGCGCCAAGATCCTTTCCAAGGCGGTCAACTGCCTGGATTCGCAAGATGGAAATCCATGCAACCGCTGTGCCGCCTGTCAGGCCATCGATTCGGGTTCCTGTATGGATGTGTTGGAGATCGACGCCGCCTCTAATAACGGCGTTGACAATGTCCGTGATTTGCGGGACGATGCCATTTACAGTCCCTCCCAGGTGAAAATGCGGGTGTACATCATCGATGAGGTACACATGCTGTCTATTTCTGCGTTCAATGCCTTGCTGAAGATCATTGAGGAGCCCCCGGAGCATCTGCTCTTCATCCTGGCGACCACGGAGCTGCACAAGGTCCCGGCGACCATTTTGTCCCGCTGCCAGCGCTTCTCCTTCCGGCGGATCTCCCAGGAGGATATCGCTGCCCGGCTTCAGTATGTTGCCTATCAAGAGAACATCGATTTGGACGACGGTGCGGCACGGGTCCTGGCCCGTATGGCCGACGGCGGTATGCGTGATGGCTTGAGCCTTCTGGATCAATGCGCCTCTGCAACGGTAGGGGAGCTGACTGCGGAACGGGTGTATGCCTGCCTTGGTATCGCCGGTGAGCGCAAGTGTGCCGAGCTCATGGGTCATATCGCTGCCCATGATACCAGAAAAGCTCTGGAGCTTTTTAACAAACTCTACGCCGATGGCAAGGAAATGGGTGCCCTTTTGGATGAACTGGCCTGCCTGACCCGGGACCTTCTGGTGCTGAAAACGGCACCGGAGGCGGGGATCAGCATGCTGTCCGGCGTTGCATCGGATACGGAAGCAAAGAATCTTTGTCAGGCTTTTTCCGGTGGAGAGCTGGTGCGGATGATGGAAAGTTTGGAGAGCACCATGTCCGGCTTTACCCGCAGTGCAAGCCGGCGCATGGATGCAGAGCTTTGTATCATTCGGTTGTGCCAGCCGGAGCTGCAGCTGGATGCAGCAAGCCTCAATGCCCGGCTGACCCGGATGGAGGAGCAACTGAAGTCCGGCAATTTTGTCGTGGCAAGTGCCCCGGCAAAGGCTGGTGTGCAGACCAAGGAGGAGCCGCAGGAGGAGCGTCCCCCCATGCCCGACGATCAGGATGCGCCCCCGGATCCCAATGAGCCGATGGTACCGGCACCGGACAATACGCCGGTGGGTTTCTGGGCGGAGTTGGTCAGCGGCATCAAGCAGGAGCTGAAGCCGCCGTTGGTTGGCTTTTTTGGAACGTCGGAGAATGCACCGGTTCGGGGCGTACTTCGTGGGAAACAGGTGGTGCTTCGCTGTACCAATAGCTTCACCATGGAGATGGTGAACAAACCGGAAATTCTGGAATTGGTGTCCCGAAAGGCATCTGTGCTGCTGAACGAAAAGGTAACAGCGGCTGTGGAGGATATTTCTGCAGTGCCCCAAATAAACGCAAAATTGGAGCGGTTGATGGATTTTGGCCGTGCCCATAGCGATATCGTGAAAATCAAGGAATATTAAGGAGAATTTGAAATGGCGAAGAATGGTTTCCGGGGAATGCCCGGTGGTATGAATCAAGCTGCAATGATGAAGCAGGCCCAAAAAATGCAGCAGGAGCTGCTGCGGATGCAGGAGGAGCAGGAGAACAAGACCTACACCGCCACCGCTGGCGGTGGTATGGTGTCTGCAACCGTCAATGGCAAGCATGAGCTGGTGGACCTTCAGATCAAGAGCGAGGCTGTGGACCCCGATGATGTGGAAATGCTCCAGGATATGGTCATTGCTGCTGTGAATGAAGCCATGCGTGCCGCTGATGCGGACGCCCAGAGCAATATGTCACGGTTGACCGGCGGCCTGAATCTGGGCGGCCTGTTCTAAGGC
>CAZGTR010000178.1:0-2283 GCA_964528715.1 uncultured Oscillospiraceae bacterium
ATGATGTTACGCCCTATGAGCGCCAGATCAACACCGTCTTTCAGCGCTATGCACTGTTTCCACACCTGAATGTTTTTGATAATATTGCATTCGGTCTGCGGGTGGCAAAGCTGCCCAAGGAGGAGATCAATGAGCGGGTGAATCAAATGCTGGAGATCGTCAGCCTGAAGGGCTACGGTCACCGCAATATCAGTGCCCTGTCTGGCGGTCAGCAGCAACGTGTTGCCATCGCCCGGGCCCTGGTGAACCAGCCCAAGGTGCTGCTTCTGGATGAACCGCTGGGTGCATTGGATCTGCGTCTGCGAAAGGATATGCAGAATGAATTGAAACGGATCCAGCAGGCCATGGGGATCACCTTTATCTATGTGACCCATGACCAGGAGGAGGCACTTTCCATGTCCGACACCATCGTTGTGATGGATAAGGGCCGCATTCAGCAGATCGGCAGGCCAGAGGATATCTATAATGAGCCGAAGAACGCATTTGTTGCGGATTTTATCGGCGAAAGTAATATATTGGACGGTGTCATGCTGGAGGATTTTCGTGTCCGCTTCTTCGGGCGCATTTTTGAATGCGTGGACAAGGGCTTCGAGCCCAATGAAAGCGTGGATGTGGTCATCCGCCCGGAGGATATCGATATTGTGGAGCCGCAGCAGGGCCATTTGGTGGGCACGGTCACTTCCGTCACCTTCAAGGGTCTGAACTACGACATCATCGTGGAATTCAAGGGCTTCAAGTGGTTGATCCAGACCACGGACTTCCATCCGGTTGGAGCCACCATCGGCATTCGCTTGAACCCAGAGGATATCCACATTATGAAAAAGAGCGAATATTCCGGTATGTTTGGCGACTACAGCTCCTACTCTGCCGAGTATGACGAGCTGACGGAGGATGCCGACAATGAGGAAGAATAAGTCTGTTCTGCTCAGCGTGCCGTATATCATCTGGATGGTGGTGTTTACCTTGATCCCTCTGGGGGTGGTAGGCTACTACGCCTTGACAGATCCGGATACAGGCGTGTTTACCTGGAGCAATATCCGGGAGCTTGGCACTTATCTGCCGGTTTTTGGGCAATCCATCGGCTATGCAGCAGTATCTGCTGTGCTTTGCCTGGTGCTGGGTTATCCGGTGGCCTATTACATCGCTCACAGAGGCCCCGTTGTGCAGAAAATGCTGTATATGTTGGTAATGTTGCCCATGTGCATGAGCTTTTTGCTGCGCACACTGGCCTGGGTGGCGCTGTTGCAGGATACCGGCATTATCAACACGTTCCTGCAAAAGCTGGGACTTGGACAGCTGAAGTTGATCCGCACCCCCGGCGCTGTGATCCTGGGCATGGTCTATAACTACCTGCCCTATATGATCTTGCCCCTTTATTCCATTATCGTTAAGATCGATGGACGGCTGATCGAAGCGGCAGAGGATCTAGGCTGCACCCCGGCAAAAACCTTCCTAAAGGTGATCGTGCCGCTGTCTATGCCTGGCATCGTCACTGGTGTGACCACGGTATTCGTTCCGGCTGTGTCCACCTTCTACATTTCTCAGAAATTAGGTGGTGCCGGAACCGTGCTCATTGGAGATGTGATCGAGCGGATGTTCAAGCAGGGCAATAATGCCAATTTGGGTGCAGCGTTGAGTTTGCTGCTGATGGTGCTGGTATTTGTCTGTACCGGCATTATGAATCGGCTGACCGGATCGGATGGAGAGGATGTGGTGGTCGTATGAAAAAAGCAAACCGTATTTTCACCATTGCTATCTTCGTGCTGCTGTACGCTCCCATGATGGTGCTGATCGTCGGCTCCTTTAACATGGGCAAGAGCCTGTCTAGATTCGATGGCTTTACGCTAAACCAGTATGCGGAGCTGTTCCGTGACGAGGATCTGCTGAAGCTGCTGGGCAACTCTATATTGCTGTCGGTCCTGGCCAGCGGTATTGCAACTGCCTTTGGCACACTGGCGGCGGTGGGTATCCAAAACCTCAGCCCGAAGATGCGCAAGCTGACCATGCAGGTGACCAATATCCCTATGACAAACCCGGATATCGTCACTGGTATTTCCTTGTCGTTGCTGTTCGTGTTTATCGGCTCCAAAATGCTGGGCCAGCGGGATAGTCTGACCTTCTGGACGCTGCTCATTGCCCATATCACCTTCAATCTTCCCTATGTGATCTTGAATGTGATGCCTAAACTGAACCAGATGGATAAGTCCTTGACGGAGGCGGCTATGGATCTGGGTTGCACCCCGGTGCAGTCCTTCTTCAAGGTGACCATCCATGAGATCATGC
>CAZGTR010000179.1:0-2240 GCA_964528715.1 uncultured Oscillospiraceae bacterium
CCAGGAGGAGCGGAGCCAGCTGCAAAACCGGGAAAAATGTATGCGGATGCTGGCATCCAAGCTGTATGAGATCGAGCAGGAGCGGATCGAGAGTGCCCACACCGGCCTGCGCCGCAGTCAGGTGGGCACGGGAATGCGCAACGAGCGCATCCGCACCTATAATTTCCCCCAGGGCCGGGTGACGGATCACCGGGTGGGGCTGACGGTGTACAAGATCGACGCAGTAATGGACGGTAATCTGGACGAGATCATCGATACCCTGGCCACTGCCGATCAGGCAGAGAAGCTGAAAAACAGTCAATAAAGAGGTAAAACCTATGGAATATATCACAAATTCCCCGGAAGAGACGGAAAAAGTCGGGGAAAACTTGGCAAAAGTCCTGACCCCCGGCACGGTCATTGCCTATCTTGGGGATCTGGGTGCCGGGAAAACTGCCTTCACCCGGGGCCTTGCCCGGGGACTGGGCTGCCGGGAACTGGTGACCAGTCCCACCTATACCATCGTCAATGAATACCTGGGCGGGCGGCTGCCCCTGTTCCACTTCGATATGTACCGGCTTCGCTCCTCGGATGACCTGTGGGACATCGGCTGGGAGGATTATCTGGAGCGGGGCGGCGTGTGCGCCGTGGAGTGGAGCGAAAATGTGGCGGATGCCATGGAGGAGCCCATTGCCGTTACCATTGAAAAACTGGGGCAGACCCAGAGAAAGATCACCATCGAAGGAGGAATGACTGATGCTTCTGGCATTTGAAACTTCTGCAAAAGCCGCATCCGTGGCGCTGTTTGACGGGGAAAAACTCCTGGGGGAGCAGTATCAGAATACCGGTCTGACCCACAGCCAGACATTGCTTGTCATGGCAGAAGAATTGCTGCGCCAATGCGGCAAGACTAGTGCGGATGTGACAGCGGTGGCGGTAGCCAACGGCCCCGGTTCCTTCACCGGCGTGCGTATCGGCGCTGCGGCGGCAAAGGGATTTGCATGGGGTGCCCAGTGTCCCATTTATGGCGTGTCCACTCTGGAAGCCATGGCACTGGGGTTGGGGGTCTACGAAGGCTATGTTTGCCCGGTGATGGATGCAAGACGGGCCCAGGTGTATAACGCTTTGTTCTACGCAGACCATGGAAAATTGCAGCGGATCACCGAAGATCGGGCCATCGCCCTGGCAGATCTGGAAAAAGAGATAAAAATTTTGGAAAAACCCATTTTCCTGGTTGGCGACGGGAGCATTCTGTGCTATAATACCCTGTTAGAAGGCGTTCCGCAGTTGGTGCTGCCTCCGGAGAGCCGGATGCACCAGCGGGCGGTGGGCGTTGGCCTTGCGGCCCTGGCCCAGAAAAAGCCCGATGACCCCGCACAGCTCGCCCCTCAGTACCTGCGGCTGAGCCAAGCGGAGCGGGAACGCCTGGAAAAACAAAACAGAAAATAAGGAGAAATCACCATGGCAAATGTATATGTTTTGGATCATCCCCTCATTCAGCATAAGCTGGCAGTCCTGCGGAACAAGGATACCTCCGTCAAGGAGTTCCGGGAGCTGGTCAACGAGATCTCCGGCCTGATGTGCTACGAGGCCACCCGCAATCTGCCCACCACAGAGGTGGAAGTGCAGACACCCATGACCACCGCCAAGTGCCGGATGCTGGCAGGTAAGAAGCTGGCTATCGTGCCCATTCTGAGAGCGGGCCTTGGCATGGTGGATGCCATGGTCGATCTGATCCCCTCTGCCAAGATCGGTCACATCGGCCTGTACCGGGATCCCGAGACCCATCAGCCGGTGGAATATTACTGCAAGCTGCCGGAAGATATCGAAAGCCGTCAGGTTTTCGTGGTGGCTGAGCCAAGCGGAGCGGGAACGCCTGGAAAAACAAAACAGAAAATAAGGAGAAATCACCATGGCAAATGTATATGTTTTGGATCATCCCCTCATTCAGCATAAGCTGGCAGTTCTGCGCAACAAGGAAACTTCCGTTAAGGAATTCCGGGAACTGGTCAACGAAATTTCCGGCTTGATGTGCTACGAAGCCACCCGCAATCTTCCCACGGTGGAAGTGGAAGTGCAGACCCCGCTGACCACGGCAAAGTGCCGGATGCTGGCGGGCAAGAAGTTGGCGATCGTTCCCATTTTGAGAGCGGGCCTGGGCATGGTGGACGCCATGGTTGACCTGATCCCCTCTGCCAAGATCGGACACATCGGCCTGTACCGGGATCCCGAGACCCATCAGCCTGTGGAATATTACTGCA
>CAZGTR010000180.1:0-2159 GCA_964528715.1 uncultured Oscillospiraceae bacterium
CTGGTGGACGATCTGGCCGCAAAGCAGTACCCCATGCCCCTGGACACTTCCGATCAGGATCTGGTGTTTGTGGGCCGCATCCGCCCGGATCTGACGGACGAAAAGGGCCTTTGCCTGTGGTGCTGCGGCGATCAGGTGCGCAAAGGCGCCGCCACCAATGCAGTGCAGATTGCAGAGCTTGTGATAAAGGACTGAGCCATGAAAGAAAAACTTTACACCATCCCCGTCAATGAGGGTTTTGAAGCAGTGGATGAATGCCCCTTCTGCGCCATGGAGCGGCAGGCGGAGCGCAGCGCCATTCGCTATTTTGCCGGCCCCGGTGCCAGCTATATGGAGCCGGATGTCCGGGCCGCCACCGACGAGCAGGGCTTCTGCGGTGTCCACATGAAAAAGCTGTACGACTACGGCAACACCCTTGGCAGCGCCTTGATGCTCCAGACCTATTATGCAGGACTTCTGAAAGAACTCCACGACGGGCTGGACAATTACGAGCCCCCGGTCAAAAAGAGCCTGTTCAATCGCAAACAGCCCCAGAGCGCCGAAGCGCCCTACTGGCAACGACTGGAGCAGCGCCTGGATCGATGCGCCATCTGCGAAAAGGTAGAATACAACATGGACCGCTACTACGCCACCTTCTTCTACCTGCTGAAAGAGCCGGAGTTCCGGGAAAAGGTCCTCACCTCCAAGGGCTTCTGCCTGCGGCACTTGACAAGACTTCTGAAGGAGTCTCAAGATCGGTTGCCGGAAAATCAGAAAGAATGGTTTCAAAAGGAGCTGCTCCCCCTTGTGGAGGAGAATTTGCTCCGGGTGAAAGAAGACCTGGACTGGCTCATTGCCAAATACGACTACCGCAACGCCAGCAAGCCCTGGGGCAACGCCCAGGATGCCCTTCCCCGGGCCATGCAGAAGCTCCGGGGCATCTATCCCGCCGACGAGCCTTATAAGGACAAATAACAATGAGCCGATGACAGATCCCGTCATCGGCTCATTTTCTGCCGCCGTCAAACGCCCAGCAGCAGCTTTGCAAACATAAAATACACCAGCAGGCTCAATGCGTCCACAATGGTGGTGATAAAGGGGCTTGCCATTACCGCCGGATCAAAGCCCAGCTTCTTTGCAAGCAACGGCAGCGTGCAACCCACCACTTTGGCAATGATCACCGTCACCACCAGTGTCAGACACACGGCGCCGTTGACCAGCAGACTGATACTCTCATTGCCCATGAGCAGCCGGTCGATCAAAAAGATCTTGCCGAAGCACACCAGGCCCAGCACCACCGCACACAGCACCGCCGTGCGGATCTCCTTCCAGATGACCTTGGGCAAGTCCCGGAATTCCAGCTCATCCAGACTCAAGGCACGGATCACCGTCACCGAGGACTGGGAACCGCAGTTACCGCCGGTATCCATCAGCATGGGGATAAAGGCCGTCAGCGCTGGGAGCAGACTCAAAGCGTCCTCAAAGGACGAGATGATCATGCCCGTAAAGGTAGCGGACACCAGCAGCAACATCAACCAGGGGATCCGGTTTTTGAACAAATCAAACACGGAACTCTTCATGTATGTCTTTTCCGACGGCATCATGCCTGCCATCAGCTCCATATCCTCCGTGGCTTCTTCTTCCATGACATCCATGGCGTCGTCAAAGGTAACGATACCAACCAGCCGGTTCTCCCCATCCACCACAGGCAGAGCCAGGAAATTATACCGGCTGAACATCCGGGCCACTTCCTCCTGGTCGGTGTGGGTGGTCACGGAGATCAGATTGGTTAACATAAAATCAGAAACCACTGCCTCATCGTCCTGGGCCAGCAGCAGGTCCTTTACCGTCACCATGCCCACCAGCTTCCGGCCCTGGGTCACATAGCAGGTGTAGATGGTCTCCTTGTCCACACCCTGGCGGCGAATGCGCAAAAACGCCTCCGCCACGGTCATATCCGGGCGCAGCGACACATACTCCGTGGTCATCATGGCTCCGGCGGAGTATTCCGGGTAGCGCAGGATCTGGTTGATGGACTTACGCATTTCCGGATCAGCCTGTTTCAAGATCCGCTTGACCACATTGGCGGGCATTTCCTCCACCAGATCTGCTGCATCGTCCACATACAGCTCATCCACGATCTGCTTCAGCTCATTATCCGAAAAGCTGCGGATCAGCAG
>CAZGTR010000181.1:0-2125 GCA_964528715.1 uncultured Oscillospiraceae bacterium
GCGACTATGTGGTGTATAACAACGATTATGACCAGGCCGCCCAGGAGATCCTGGACATTTTGGGAATTGAATAACGAAGCAGCCGCCAGAAAATTCTGGCGGCTGTTTTTGCGCAGTGGATATGAAAAGGTGATGCAGCAGGGCGGTCAAAACTTAGAAATAGCGGTATTTTTTACGCTTGAGGATCAGGAAAATGCCGCTGAACACCATTGCCATAAATTCCGCTACCACGATGGAGTACCACACGCCGTCGATGGCGAAGATCAGCGGCAGGATCAAAACCGCCGCCACCTGGAACACCAGCGTCCGCAGGAAGGAGATCAGAGCGGAGGTCAGACCGTCGTTCAATGCAGTAAAGAAGCCAGAGGAGAAAATGGCGTAGCCCATGAAGCAGAAGCACAGGGAGAAGATCCGGAAGCCCCAGACCGTCATCTCCATCAGTGCAGCATCGTAGCTGACGAAGATCTTTGCCAGAGGGAGTGCCAGAACTTCTGCGGCGGCGATCATGGCAACGCCAAATACGCCGATCATGATCAGGCTCTTTTTCAGCAGACCCTTCAGCTCGTCGTGGTTCTGGGCACCGTAGTGATAACCGATCACCGGGGCGGTGCCGATGGAGTAGCCCATAAAGGCGGCGGAGAAGATCAAGCTCACATACATCATCACGCCGTAGGCCGCCACACCGTCGTTGCCGGCGTATTTTAGCAGCTGCTTGTTGTAGAGCATACTGACTACGCTCATGGAAATGTTGCTCATAAATTCCGAGGAGCCATTGGTACAGGCCTGGACGATGGCGATGCCATCGAAGCGGGTCTTGCCAAGGCGCAGGATGGAGCCGTTTTTCCGTCCAAAGTAGAACAGCGGTACAATGCCGCCCACCATCTGGCTCATGGCGGTGGCGATGGCGGCACCTGCCAGCTTGTGTTGCTGGGGAAGCAGGATCACCAGAACCGCATCCATGACCATGTTGGTCACACCGGCGGAGACGGTGACGATCAATCCCAGTTTGGGCTTTTCAGCGGTGACGAAGAAGGACTGGAACAGCAACTGCAAAATGTTGAATGGCAGGGCGCACAGGATGATCCGGGCGTACAGCACGGCGTGGTCCAGCATTTCTCCCTCGGCACCCATGGCGATGGCAATGGGCCGGATGAAAAGGAATGCCAGCACGGCCAGCACCACGCCAAGGAGAAATGCGGTATAGACGAACAGAGAAAAATATCGATTGGCCCGGTCGGGCTTACGCTCGCCGAAGGTCTTTGCCACGATGGCGGAGCCGCCGGTGCCGAACATCAGGCCGACGGTGGACATGATCATCAGAAAGGGCATGATCAAATTGATGGCGGCGAAGGGGATCTTTCCTGCAAAATTGGATACGAAGAAGCCGTCCACCACGCTGTAAATGGAAGAGAAGATCATCATGCTGATGGAAGGCAGCGTGAAGCGGATGAGCCGCCCGTAGGTAAAGTGGTCGGATAATTGAATTTGCTTTTTCATGGTTTTCTCCTGTTTTTTAGAGTCGTGTGTCCATATTTTCCACCTGGACACGGAAGAAATTGTTGTATTTTTCCATCAGAAAAAGGTATTGGGCCATCTCCTGCTCCGTCCATTGGTCAAAGGCGCGGCATTCGGCTTCGTACAGCCGGGCAGCGGTGCGGGCAGTAAAGTCCTGGCCTTTTTCTGTTAGGCGGACACGCTTGGAGCGACCTTTATCCGGCTCCAGATACAAAATGCCCTCCCGCTCCAAATTCCGCAAAGCGGAGTTGATGGTCTGTTTGCTGATGCCGCTACCGGCACAGATGTCCGAGAGGGGACAGCCGTCGCCTTTTTCGTGGATCACATACAGCACGCATAGCACACTGTCAGATACCCCTAATTTCAGAGCAGCCTGATGGTAGAGCCGGTCCATTTCGTTTCCCAGACAATTGATGCGTTTTAGATTTTCGTAGCCATTTTTCACGGTGACACCTCCAAGTACGAAATCATACTTGCGCATTATAGTACGATTTCGTACCAATGTCAATGACTTTATAGAGAAAGACCCGGCCATTTGCGCAAATGGCCGGGTTCTTCAGTCTGTCAAAAAAACTACCAATACTCCCTGATTTGTGATATAATATTCACA
>CAZGTR010000182.1:0-2093 GCA_964528715.1 uncultured Oscillospiraceae bacterium
CACCCGGCGCAGCATCCGGTTGGCGATCCGGGGGGTGCCCCGGCTGCGGGAAGCAATCTCCATGGCACCTTTAGGGTCGATCTCCATGCCCAAAATAGTGGCAGAGCGGGTAACGATCTTTGCCAGCTCCTCTGGCTGGTACAGCTCCAGGCGCAAGGACACGCCGAACCGGTCCCGCAACGGTGCGGACAATTGGCCTGCCCGAGTGGTGGCGCCGATGAGGGTGAATTTGGGCAGATCCAGCCGGATGGAATTGGCGCTGGGGCCCTTGCCCACGATGATGTCGATGGCGAAATCCTCCATCGCCGGGTACAGGATCTCTTCCACCACCCGGTTCAGCCGGTGGATCTCGTCGATGAAGAGAATGTCCCCGGGGTTCAGATTGGTCAACAATGCCGCCAGATCACCGGGTTTTTCAATGGCAGGGCCGGATGTAATGCGGATATTCACGCCCATTTCGTTGGCGATGACTCCGGCGAGGGTAGTCTTGCCCAGGCCGGGCGGGCCATAGAGCAGGGTGTGATCCAAAGGCTCGCCCCGCTGCCGGGCGGCTTCAATATAAACGGACAGGTTGCCCTTTGCCTTCTCCTGACCGGTATAGTCCGACAGCCGTTTGGGCCGCAGGCCGATCTCCCCGGCGTCCTGGGGGGCAAAAGTGGGGCTGATCAGGGGCGTGTCCAGTTCTTCCGAAAATTCTAAACTCATGTTAAACCTCCAACGGGGTCGTATTCATCGCAGGGTCAAATCTTCATGACCATGGCACGGAGGGCGTAGCGGACCATTTCCTCGGTGGTGGCGGTGGGTTCTACGCCCTTCAATGCGGCGGCGATCTCCGCCGGGGCGTAGCCCAGCTCCTGCAATGCGGCGTTTGCCAACGCAGCGTTGCCGCTCTGGACCACGGGAGCGGTGGTTTTCGCCCCGGAGAAATCCAGCTCCATGGAGCTGCCGCCGATTTTTTCTTTCAGTTCCAGGATGATCCGCTGGGCGATCTTCTTGCCCACGCCCTGGGCAGCGGTGAGCATTTTCTCGTCCCCGGTCATGACGGCCAGGGTAAAATTCTGCGGCCCGCCGGCGGACAAAATGGCCATGGCGGCCTTGGGGCCCACGCCGTTGACGGAAGTGAGCAGCTCAAAGCACCGCTGCTCCTGCCGGCTTTCGAAGCCATAAAGCTCGTAGGCGTCCTCCCGGATGGACTCGGTGATGTAAAGCTTTGCCGGTTTTTCCAGCTTCAGCTGGGCGGCGGTATAGGCAGTGACACGGCAGCCGTAGCCTACGCCCTGACAGTCGATGACCGCAAGGCCCGGCTCCAGCAGGGCGACCGTGCCGGAAAGATAATAGATCATATAACCTCCAAAGGCTCATTTGCTGCCCATTTGGGACAGCAGAGATGTGGCAGAACGGGCGTGGCACAGGGCAATGGCGATGGCATCGGCGGCATCGTCCGGCTTGGGCATGGCATTCAGGTGGAGCAGACGCTTTGTCATGTCCATCATCTGGTGCTTGGTGGCGTTGCCGTAACCCACCAGAGACTGTTTGACCTGCATGGGTTTGTAGGCAGTGACTTCCAGCCCTGCCTGCCGGATGGCCAGCAGTACGACCCCACGGGCCTGGGCGACTCCAATACCGGTGGTGACATTCTGACCGAAGAACAGCTCCTCGATGGCGACGGCATCGGGCTTCGTCTGGGCAAGCAGGGCGCACATATCGTTATAAATGATCTCCAGCCGGGCGGAAAAATCCATTCCCGCCGGGGTGGTAATGGCACCGCAGGTGAGCAATTTGCTCTTCCCCCGCTCCGCCTCGATGACCCCAAATCCGGTGATGCCGTAGCCCGGGTCGATCCCCAAAATGCGCATTAAATGCCGCCTTTCGCAATGTGGATGTAGTACAGAGCCACGGCGGCGATCATAATGACCAGGCCGATCCGTGCGGCCCAGACCTGATACCGGGGGCGCTCCTTGTAACCGGTATCAGGAGCAGACTGTTCCTGCGTGATATTTTCGTTGTTTTCCATGTTTTTCACCTCATTTTGTATATCATTAGCCTTGAGCAAAATGTGAAAAGTCGTTGTGCCGCAAGGCTTTTTTGAATTA
>CAZGTR010000183.1:0-2086 GCA_964528715.1 uncultured Oscillospiraceae bacterium
ATCATATAAGCAAAGGAGTGATCGATCATGCGGATACTCATTGCAGAAGATGAAGTGACCATCGCCCGGGCGCTGAAGGTCATGCTGGAGAAAAACAAATACGCCGTGGACATCGTTCACAATGGTCTGGATGCGCTGGATTTTATCTCGGCTTCCCACTATGACGCTCTGGTCCTGGATATCATGATGCCGGGGCTGGATGGTCTCAGCGTATTGAAAACCGTTCGCAGCCAAGGGATCACCACCCCTGCTCTGTTCCTCACTGCCAAAGCGGAGATCGAGGACCGGGTAGCGGGACTGGATGCAGGGGCGGACGATTATCTGCCCAAACCCTTTGCCTCTGCGGAATTCTTAGCCCGGGTCCGGGCGCTGGTGCGCCGCAGCGAAAGCTATGCGGCTCCGGTTCTCCGCTTGGGAAATACCGAACTGGATCGAAGCCAGTATATCCTGCGGACCGCCGCCGGAGAGGCCCGGCTGAACAACAAGGAATTTCAGCTGATGGAGCTGTTTCTTCGGGATCCTCGGCAGGTTTTTTCCACCGAGCGGCTGATGGAGGTGGTCTGGGGCTTAGAAAGTGAAGCCCAGATGGACGTGGTCTGGACCTATATCGGCTTTCTTCGCAAGAAACTGAAACAACTGGAGTCCAACGTGGAGATCAAGACGATCCGTGGCGCCGGTTATGCGCTGGAGGCAATGGAATGCTGAAGAAAATGCGCTGGCGGTTCATTGGTGCAGCAATGTCCGCCTTTCTGGCAGTGATCCTGGTATTGCTGTGTGTGGTCAATGTCTGGAACTACCAGAATGTTACAAAGCTGCAAGATCAGACCCTGCAAATGCTTTTGGAGCAGGAAAAATTCGACCGGGATCCCCCGGGCACGCAGGGAAAACCACCGGTGGATACCATGGACAAGTTTTCTCCGGAAGTGCCTTATATGATCCGCTTTTTCTCTGTGGAATTTTCCGCAGCCGGAGAAGCAATCCGGGTCAACCAAGATTATATCGCATCGATCTCCAAATCAGACGCCCTTACTTACGCTACCGCCGCCATGGCGACCGGTGGCAATAGTGGCTATTATCAAGGCTATCGCTATCTGATCAGCCGAGCAGATCACGGAAGCAGAGTGCTGTTTCTCAACTCCGAAAAGGAATTGCAGGCAGTACAGTCTCTGACCTGGATCACGGTTGCCATCGCAATGGTGAGCCTGGGGGTGGTCTTTGTACTGGTGGTACTGTTTTCAAAGCGGGCCATTGCCCCATACTTGCGCAATTTAGAGACGCAAAAGCAGTTCATCACCAATGCCAGCCATGAGCTGAAAACTCCGCTGACCGCCATCTCCACCAGTGCAGATGTCCTTGCCATGGAGCACGAAGACGATGAATGGGTGCGCAATATCCAGACGCAGACCGGGCGGCTTTCCCGGCTTGTTTCCAACCTCGTGACCCTATCCCGGCTGGATGAGGAAGACCCCTTCCCGACCCGGGTGGCGTTTTCCCTCAGCGAGGCTATGTGGGAGATCAGTGAGCCCTATGTATCCATGGCCCAAGCCAAGGGGATGGCTTACACCCAGCAGATCGCTGAGGGGCTGACCTGTGTGGGCGATCCAGCTTCCATTCAGCAAATGATATCGATCCTGCTGGACAACGCAATGAAATATACAATTCCTGCCGGAACCATCCGATTAAAGGCCGTGAAAGAAGGGAAACGTTCCGTGATCACCGTCGAAAACACCTGTGATCCTGCCAAGCAGCTGGATGTAACACGGCTGTTTGAACGTTTCTATCGGGGAGATGAATCCCATTCCGGTCAAGTCAGCGGAACCGGCATTGGACTGTCCATCGCCCAAGCCACAGCACAAGCCCACGGTGGTGAGATCACAGTTGAGCAAGAGAATGGGTGTATGCGCTTCCGGGTGCGGCTGTGACCAGCAAACGTGATGAAAGTAATTACCATCGCCTTAGCAAGGGAAGCACGGCTTCTTACGCGAAGGCGGTGGTCGCCGCCCAAATAGTGAATCTTTCAAAAAGTTTTTATTCCGTAAATTTCAAGAACAAATTGAACACTTTATAGAATGAAATTCAAACCTTG
>CAZGTR010000184.1:0-2013 GCA_964528715.1 uncultured Oscillospiraceae bacterium
AAGCAGCAGCAGGCTCTCGCCCTCAATGCCCTCAAAACAGAAGCTGACATTGCCAGGCAACCGGTGAACGGGATCGCCGTTCAGAGCGCTGTGGGGGATCTGGGAAAGGCCGGCGATGAGCTTGTCCCGCAGGGCTGTGACCTTGGCGGTATTCTCGTCCAGGTGGGCGATGGCTTCTTCCAGCGCCGTGACCATGCCGCAGATGGCGGGTAGGTTCTCGGTACCGGCACGCTTGCCCCGCTCCTGTGCGCCGCCTTCGATGACGTTGCGCAGCAAAATGCCTCTGCGGCAATACAGAGCGCCCACGCCCTTGGGGCCGTGGAACTTGTGACCGGAAAGGCTGAGCATATCGATGTTTTCATCTTTGACATTGATGTGCAGGTGGCCCACAGCCTGGACGGCATCGGTGTGGAATAGAATGCCTGCTTCCTTGCACACGGCACCGATCTCAGCGATGGGCAGGATGGAGCCGATCTCGTTGTTGGCGTACATGGTGGTGACCAGACAGGTATCCGGGCGGATGGCGTTCTTCACATCCTGCGCCGTAATATTGTGGTTGGTGCGCACGTCCAAATAGGTGACTTCAAAACCCTCTTTTTCCAACTTTTGCAGCACGTGGAGCACAGCGTGGTGCTCGAAAGCAGCGGAAATGATGTGCTTTTTGCCCTTCTTCGCCCCCTGCCGAGCGGCGGAGAGAATGGCCTGATTATCCGCCTCGCTGCCGCCGGAGGTGAAATAGATCTCCCGGGGCTCGCAGCCAAGGCACGCCGCCATTCTGGCCCGGGCATCCTCCAGCAGCTCCTTGGCCTTCTGGCCGACGGAGTGCAGAGACGAGGGATTTCCGTAATACTCCTGGAAAACAGGCAACATGGCGTTCAAAGCGGCGTCGCTGATCTTGGTGGTCGCCGCATTATCTGCATAAACTTGCATTCAAAAACCTCCTTGGGTTTTACCTAGTTTGTTCGTAGGTAATATACCACTATTTACCTACAATGTCAATGGGTAAATGAAGGGTTCAATTTCTAATTTTATCCAAAATTCTCGACTTTTTCAGCGGTTATCCCGGGCGTGCTTTGGAATATTAAGAGGGCAGAGCGAAGGAGGGGCTGAAAAAATGAAATGTACAATCAGGCGCATCAGCGCCGTGCTGGTTTTGGTCTGGCTTTTAAGCGGGACGGTTTTCGGAAAAGAGCTGGTGGCAGTAGGGCAGGTAGTGGGTTTGGAGCTGCGAGGTAAAGAGGTCAGCGTGGCGGGGTTTGACGATACCCAGAGCAGCGCAGCCCAGGCGGCGGGGCTGAAGCTGGGGGATATTATTCAAAAAATCGACGATATTCGTATTACCAGCTCGGATGATATCCGCCGGGCGCTGGAAAAATCCAACGGCACTGTGGCGGTGCAGATCTGCCGGGATGGCAAAGAACAGACCCTGCGAATGAGTCCACAAATCACTAGAGAAGGACCAAAATTGGGAGTGTATCTGCGGCAGGGGGTCACCGGTGTTGGGACGGTGACTTGGTACGACCCCCAGACCCATGCATTTGGGACTTTGGGCCATGGAGTCAATGATGGAAATGGAAATTTGCTGCCCATGGTGCAGGGGTGGGCTTACCGGGCCAAGGTGACAGCGGTAAAAAAAGGAAAAACTGGTCAGCCGGGGCAGCTGATGGGAACGGTACTTTCCCCAGAACCGGTGGGAACGCTCACTGCCAACACGCCCCGGGGGTTGTTCGGCACCAGCGGGTGTGGCTGGACGGGGGAAACACTGGAGATCGCTTCCGCTGACCAGATCACCACCGGGGACGCTGTCATCCGCTCCACCATTTCGGGAGATACGGTTCAGGAGTATTCTGTGAAAATTTTGAAGATCTATCCCAAAAGCCGGGGGAACGGACGCAATCTGCTGCTGAAAGTCACAGATCCGACACTTCTCGCTATCACCGGCGGTATTGTTCAGGGAATGTCTGGGAGTCCGATTTTACAGGATGGGAAGCTGATCGGTGCGGTGACCCATGT
>CAZGTR010000185.1:0-1981 GCA_964528715.1 uncultured Oscillospiraceae bacterium
GCGGTGTTCATCACCGGCTCGCCGTTGGGCTTGGTCAGCCGCAGGTCAAAGGTGGTGACGATTTCCTGCCCCACCGGGTCCTTCCGGGACACATACAGGCCCGGCTGCAATTTGATATGGTCGATGGTAAAGCTCGTGATCTTCTCCATAATATCTCCTTTAATCATTGTCACAGTTGGCGGCGTCGATGGCGATGACCAGCATCAGCCCCGGGATCTCATCTTGAATGCTGTGATAGCGCAGCACATAAGTATCGCCCCAAGTGAACAGCTCCTTGGACACGGTCATCACCATTCGGCCATCGTCGGCGACTTCATAATCCCAGCCCATGAAATCACCCTGCACATCCCAGCCCATGAAATCCACCTGATACCGGGGACGCAGGAATGTGAATTCCTTTCGGATGGTGCCCACCGTCCGCCCGCCGATGACGATCTCAAACTCCGGCAAAAAGCGAAACAGCTTCTGGTGGATGGAGCCCACCTCTGCCCCGCTGCGCTTGTCATACACATGGATCTGGTGTCCGAAAGAGAACACCTCTGCCTTGACGAAATACCGGGCCTCCCCACTCTCGTCGTACACATCGTAGGTATCGCTCCAGGAAAAGACCCGCTGCTTGATCCGTAGCTCCATGGCATCCGCCTCCTTTTTTGTTTTATCATACACCAAACCCCGCCCAAAATCAAGAAAATACATCTCAACCGTCAGTTGTCTGCCCCGCAACCGACGGTTGACCAAATTTTTCCGCCAAATCAATGGATATTTGATAGCTTTTTTCGCCGCCGTATGGCATAATAGCCTCATCGATCAAGAGGAGGGATCCACATGGAAGAAACACTCGGAAAACGAATCGTATCCAACCGCAAGCGTATCCATTTAACCCAGGATCAGCTGGCGGAGCGCCTGGGGGTCACGGCCCAGGCCGTAAGCAAATGGGAAAATGATCAGAGCTGCCCGGATATCAATATGCTCCCCAAACTGGCTCAGATCTTCGGCATTTCCACCGACGAGCTGTTGGATCACAAAGTGCCCCAGCCCGTCCATGAAGCCGAAGTCGTCACAGAAGCAGAGAACGAGGACATTCATATTCAAAAGGGCAATTGGGAATTCAACTGGGCCAGCGGTCGTCTGGAAGGTATTACCTTTGCCTGTCTGGTCCTGCTGGTGGGCATTCTCACCTTCCTCAGCCGGTACTTAAACTGGGGCGTTGGATTCTGGAGCATTCTCTGGCCCTCTGCCCTGCTGATGTACGGTCTAAAGGACACCTTGCAAAAGTTCAAATTTTTCAGCCTCGCCTGTACCCTGTTCGGTGGGTATTTTCTGGCAAACAACTTGAACCTTATCCATTTTTCTCTGGACAGCAGCCTGATTTTCCCCCTGATCATCATCCTGTTCGGTGTGAGCCTGCTGGTGGATGCCCTGCGCAAGCCTAAAAAGCCCATCTTCCGGATGTACTACACCGATTCCAGGGACCGTGCAACCTCCTACTTCCAGCAAAATGGTGAGTCTTTTGATTGCAGTCAGTCCTTCGGTGAAAAGGCCGAGGTCGTAGATCTGCCCCTGCTGTCCTCCGGTAAAGCCAGCGTGAGCTTTGGCAAATTGACCGTGGATCTGACCCAGTGCCAACAGATTGCCAGTGAATGTCACATTGACCTATGCTGCTCCTTTGGTGAACTGCGGTTGCTGGTGCCCCGAACCTGCAAAGTAGTCGATCACTGCGCCGCATCCTTCGGTTGTGTGGAATATACCGGATACCCAGAGGACGATGCAACCAGCGTCATCCATGTGAACGGCAAATGTTCCTTTGGTCAAATCACCATCTCTTACATCTGACAAAGCGGCGCAGCTTCCATTGATGAGGTGCCGTAACGAAAGTTTTGAAAAAAACGGTAAATACGGTCAGTACAGTATATTGCAGAAAACTGCCCGAAAGAGAACTGCTGTCGAGTGATGGCAGTTTTTCTTTTTCGGTAAGTGTTCA
>CAZGTR010000186.1:0-1916 GCA_964528715.1 uncultured Oscillospiraceae bacterium
CTTCCACTATGGATTTTTTTGTTCAGGTGTTCAATTTGATTTTATAATTAACCAATTAAAATAAAGTCATAGAATGAATCAAGAGAAGCGAGGAAACATCTATGAAAGAATATTGCGATCTGCATTGCCACTCCACCTTTTCAGATGGAACGGATACCCCGGAGCAGCTACTGCGGCAGGCGCAGAAGCTGGACCTGTCGGCAATTGCGCTGACTGACCACAACACCGTGGCGGGTTTGCCGACATTTTTGAAGGCGGCGAAGGAATATGATGTAGAAGCGGTGGCGGGCACGGAGTTTTCCACTGTCTGGCAGGGAACAGAGCTGCATATTTTGGGACTGTTTCTGAAACCGGAGCATTTTGACGCTGTGACCCAAAAGCTGGAGGTCTACAATCAGCGCAAGGAGCGCAGCAATGTGGAGCTGGTCCGGGCGCTGGACCAAGGAGGCTACCATCTGGATTATGCCAAGATCAAAGCGTCCACCCCTAACGGACAGGTCAACCGGGCACTGATCGCTGCGGAGCTGACGACACTGGGCTATACCCAGTCCAATCAAGAGGCATTCAAGAAATTGCTGAAGCCCGGCTGTGGCTACTATACCCCGCCGGAGCGGTTCTCGCCCTTTGAGATCATCCCTTTTATCAAGTCTCTGGGGGCTGTGGTGGTGTGGGCCCATCCCCTTTTGAGCCTGGATGAAAAGCAGGCGGAGGCCTTTTTGCAGGAGGCTCAGGGCTGCGGCCTGGACGGCATGGAGGTATACTATTCCACCTATGATGCGCAGACCACGGCGTCTGCCTGTGCGCTGGCAGACCGGTTCGGCCTTTGTTATAGCGGCGGCAGCGACTACCACGGACACAACAAGCCGGACATCCGCATGGGTGCCGGAAAAGGGGAACTGACAGTGCCCACGGCGCTTTTTCGGGAGTTAAAGGCGATTTTCGAAAATGAAAAGTGAAATTTATGAAAAAATTCCGTAATAAGGTGTGGAATTTTGTAGAATGTTGTGCTATAATACCTTGTACCACAAGTACGATATGGTCGCAATGACCATATCAGAGCGATCTCCGGAGGATACCCCATGATATTCGATATTCAAAAAGCAAGCTTGACAAAGCGGTTTTCTGCATGGTTGCTGGATGTGATATTGCTGGCAGTGCTGGCTGTGGGCATTGGCGCTGTGTTTTCCAACGTCTTTGGCTATGATGCCTACACTGAGAAGATCGACGCTGCTTATGAAAAATACGAAACGCAGTACGGTGTGCAATTCGATATCGATTACGAGACTTATACATCGTTTACCCCCGCTGAAAAAGAAAATTACGACGCAGCGCAAAAGGCGTTATCTCAAGACAAGGAGGCTATGCAGGCATACAGCATGGTGCTGATCCTGACGATGGCGATCTTGACTTTGGGCCTTTTGGGCGGCTATTTGATTTTGGAATTCTTTGTTCCGCTGTATTTGAAGAACGGACAGACCGTAGGCAAGAAGGTCTTTGGCATTGCCTTGATGCGCAAGGACAGCGTGAAGGTCACGCCCTTGATGATGTTTGTTCGCACTGTTCTGGGCAAATTCGCCCTGGAGACCATGATCCCGGTGCTGGTGATCATTATGCTGATGTTCAACATCGCAGGTCTGTTCAGTGTCCTGTTGATCGGGCTGATCCTGCTTGCGCAGGTGATATTGCTGTTCGCAAACAAAAACCACTGTGTGATCCATGATCTGATGGTCTGCACGATCCCTGTGGATCTGTCCAGCCAGATGATCTTCGACTCACCGGAGGCGCTGCTGGACTACAAAAAGCAGCACCATGCGGAGCAAGTCGCCCGGCAGGATTATTAAGGAAACTCTGCACTTCTTCGGCCAAAAAGAAAGATGAAAAATTTTTATATAGGAAAGGGAATTATATGAAAGTTG
>CAZGTR010000187.1:0-1910 GCA_964528715.1 uncultured Oscillospiraceae bacterium
CAACAAGGCCAGCAAGGGCAGCGTCATCGTGGATCGGATCCTGGCTGGCGAGACCTGCGCTCTGGTCTCCGACGCCGGCAGCCCCGCCATTTCCGACCCCGGCGAGGATCTGGTGAAGCAGTGCGCCGAAGCGGGGATCACCGTCTGCGCCATTCCCGGCCCCTGCGCCGTGATCACCGCTTTGAGCATCTCTGGCCAAAGCACCGGGCGGTTTTGCTTTGAGGGTTTCCTGTCCACAGCGAAAAAGAGCCGTCGGGAACATCTGGAGAGCCTGGCCCAGGAAAACCGCACCATGATCTTCTATGAAGCCCCTCACAAACTGCTGAACACCCTGGAAGACATGGCAGCCGTCTTTGGAAATGACCGTCCCATCAGCCTGTGCCGGGAGCTGACCAAGCTCCACGAAGAAGTAGTCCGCACGACTCTGGGTGCCGCTATTGAAAAATACACCGAAAACGCCCCCAAGGGCGAGTTCGTGCTGGTGGTAGCCGGGGCCCCCCTGGTACAAAAAGAACAGGCCACGGCAGACGATGCCGCCGCCCGAGTCAAAGAGCTGATGGCAGAGGGACTTTCCCGGAAGGATGCCATCAAGCAAACCGCCAAAGAGCTGGACCTGCCCAAAAATGTGGTCTACGACGCAGCTTTAAGTGAATAAAATTGGTGCGTGCCATTGATTTGGCACGCACTTTTCACATATTTGCAGCCTTGGCGCATAGGCTTGACCGAGGTGATGGACATGACCATGAGCTGGATCTTCACAGGCATTCTGGCGCTGTCGCTGTTTTGTGCAATTTTGACCGGGCGGGGTAGCGATCTTGCCGCCGCCATTACAAACGGCGCCCAGGAAGGGCTGACCCTTGCCATTTCCATTGGCGGGTCCGTGTGTCTGTGGACAGGTGTGGGAAAGCTAATGGAGAAGGCGGGGCTCACGAAACTGCTGTCCCGGCTGCTGTCCCCCATTTTGGGCAGTCTCTTCCCTACCACCCGGGCGGACGAGACCGCCCGGCACTATCTCTGCGCCAATGTCTGCGCCAATGTGTTGGGCCTCGGAAATGCCGCCACCCCCATGGGCATTCAAGCTGCAAAACGGCTGGCAGATCCAAGTCGTCCCGGTGTCGCCACCGACGAGTTGTGTAGGCTGATCGTGCTGAACACCGCTTCCATCCAGCTGATCCCGGCAAATGTCGCCGCCGTCCGGGCAAGTCTGGGAGCAGCCGCTCCATTTGATATTCTCCCTGCCGTGTGGATCACCAGCCTGGCTTCCGCCTCCCTGGGTGTCTGTACCGCCGCAATTTTGGGGAAAGTAGGCCCCCATGGCTGACTATCTGGTGCCCATTTTACTGCTGATATCCAGCGTTTTGGCCCTTTCAAAAAAAGAGAACACCTACGATCTGCTCATAGACGGGGCCCGGGATGGACTAAAGACCCTTGCCGCCATCATTCCATCTTTGGTGATCCTGCTCACCGCCGTGACCATGCTCCGCTCCAGCGGTGCCGCAACGCTGCTCAGCCACTTTCTGGCTCCGGTCTTTTCGTTTTTTGGCATTCCGCCGGAAACGGCTCTGCTGGTGCTCATCCGGCCCTTTAGCGGCAGTGCCGCTCTGGCGGTGGGGGCAGAGCTGATGGCCCAGTACGGCCCGGACTCTTTGATCGGGCGCACCGCCGCCGTCATGTTAGGCTCCACGGAAACGACCTTTTACACCATCAGTGTTTATTTTGGCGCTGCCGGGATCCGAAAGACCCGCTACACCATCCCCGCCGCATTGTTTGCCGATTTTGTGGGATTTTTCATGGCGAGTCTGACCGTCCGGCTCTTTTGGGCATAGACTTTCCCTCAAAAGGAGCGCAAATTTTTGTTGTACACTCCATTCGCTTCAAACATTGAAAGCTACATCAATAAATTCACCTGC
>CAZGTR010000188.1:0-1886 GCA_964528715.1 uncultured Oscillospiraceae bacterium
CCAAACGGCAGCTCTCTGAAAGCGGGGGAGACGGTCACTTGTCCTCGTCAATGCTTGAAAAATATTAGCGGTGGTTGGGGTCGTAATTGCGACCGAATTGCAGGTTTGCAAACTTGGTGGTGGTGTCGGACACCGGGTGCTTGGGCTCAGCCTTGGGAACTTCGTCACCGATGGTGCCCACCAGTGCCTCCAGATTGGATGCGATCTCGTCTGCCACTGCGTCCGCATGGTCAGCGGGGGTGACATCCGGCTGGCTGTCGTAATCGTAGATGGCGCTCTGCACCGGGGCAGGGGCGTTGGCGGCCTTGATCCGCTCCAGAGCCTGAATGCAGGAAGAAAGCTGCTCAGTCAGCTCATCGATCTTAGCGGCAGCGGTGCGGCGTGCTTCTTCCACACGCTCGTTCTCTGCGCTGATTTGGGCGTCGGCATTTTTGATGTTCTGGGCAGCGGCGTCATTGGCTTCGCTGAGCATTTGTGTGCATTTGGCCTCTGCCTCCTTGACCATCTTGTCGCAGGTCTTCTGGGCGTTGACGATGGCATCTTTCATGGAAGCCTCGTTCTGGCGGTATTCCTCCAGCTTGGAGACCAGTACACGCATTTTGCTCTTGAGCAGGGCATTTTCTTTATAAAGGGTCACATAATCCTCGGTCAGCGGTTCCAGCAGCTCGTCCACCGACTGCATATCATAGCCGCCAAAGGTAGCACGGCTGAAAGAGATTTGCTCGATTTGCTGAGGTGTAATCATAGTCTGTTTCTATCCTTTCCTTGGGACTTACAGATAGCTCTCGACTTCGCTCTGGAGATTTTCCAGATCGCCGGTCACATCCATATTGTGGGGGCAGAACAGGTAGGTGGACTGGGCGACCTTTTTTACCTTGCCGTCCAGAGCGTAAGCACAACCGGACAGGAAGTCCACCACACGCCGTGCCATGGCCTTGTCCACATTCTCCATGTTGACAATGACAGCCTTTCTGCTGCGCAGTTCGTCAGCTGCCTTGGAAGTGTCGTTGAAATTGTTGGGGTGGAACAGGACGACCTCCTGCTTGTTGCTCAAATTCACCACCTGACCGTTGAAAGCGGAAGTGCCGGTGGGAGCAGCGCTGGAAAAGCTGCTGTCATCGCTGGAACTGACGCTGAAAGCGGGGGTGCGACGCTGACGGACGGGCTGCTCCTCTTCACCGTAGCTGTCGATACCTTCTTCCTCGTCGTAATCATCGTACTCGTCGTCGGAATACGGCTGTGCGAATTTCTTTACATTGTCCCAAAAGCTCATGGTTATATCCTCCAGTATGTTCTCATCGATGATGATATTAGGTATATTGACGCTGTCCGAAAATGGCAGTGCCAATGCGGATCATGGTGCTACCGCAACGTACGGCATCGGCATGATCGTCTGACATTCCCATGGACAGAGTATCGATGCGTATATTATCGCTTTTTTTTGCCCTTATGTCAACAGAAAGGTTGTACATTTCTTGAAAAAATTTGCAATTATCCCCCAAATTTTGGCAAATCGGGGGGATAGCCATGAGCCCACGCAGGCACAAATTGGGAAAATCGGGCATTTGTTCCACCACGGCGGGGATTTCCTCCGGGAAAAAACCGTGCTTACTGGCCTCGCCGCCCACATTCACTTCCAGCAAAATATCCTGCCGAATGTCCTGGTGGGAAGCTTCTTTCTGAATGGCATGAAGCAAACGCAGACTGTCCACACTCTGGATCATGGCCACTTTTCCCACCACCTGCTTGACCTTGTTGGTCTGCAAATGACCGATGAAATGGACGCTGGCCCCTTCGTAGGCGTTCTGTGCCAGTTTTTGGGTCAGCTCCTGGACCCGGTTCTCGCCGCAGACGGTGACCCCGGCGGCGAGAACCGGGTCCAGGAG
>CAZGTR010000189.1:0-1880 GCA_964528715.1 uncultured Oscillospiraceae bacterium
TACTGTCCTCCTCTTATTCGTGACGGGGATCGATGTACTTGGCAGCGTCAGCAAAGCGGCCGTAGGAGCCCTTTGCCTTCTTCAGAGCCTCGTTTGCATCGTCGCCCTTCTTGATGAAGTCCATCATCTTACCCAGGTTGATGAACTCATAGCCGGTGATCAGGTCGTCCTCATCCAGAGCGATGCGGGTGACATAACCCTCAGCCATCTCCAGATAACGGGGGCCCTTTGCCTTGGTGGCGAACATGGTGCCCACCTGGCTGCGCAGGCCCTTGCCCAGGTCCTCCAGAGAAGCGCCAACAGCCAGACCATCCTCAGAGAATGCGGACTGGGTACGGCCGTAGACGATCTGCAGGAACAGCTCCCGCATAGCGGTATTGATGGCGTCGCACACCAGGTCGGTGTTCAGCGCCTCCAGAATGGTCTTACCGATGAGGATCTCGGAAGCCATTGCGGCGGAGTGGGTCATACCGGAGCAGCCCAGGGTCTCCACCAGGGCCTCTTCAATGATACCCTCTTTCACATTCAGGGTCAGCTTGCAGCAACCCTGCTGAGGTGCGCACCAGCCAATACCGTGGGTAAAACCGCTGATATCGGAGATCTGCTTCGCCTGGACCCACTTGCCCTCCTCGGGAATGGGAGCGGGGCCGTGATATGCGCCCTTGGCGACGGAGCACATATTCTGTACTTCTGCACTGTAAATCATGGCAAAATTCCTTTCTTTACAAAAGGCGGGTCAGCCCGCCTTTGGATTTACAAATTGGAAAATCAGCATTTTCCGCATACATTATACATTCTCCCGGGGAAAAAGTCAATTCCTGCGGATGGATTTCCGGTGTTTTATTCCTGCACCAGCCGGACAAAGGCCTTGCGGTCCGCCGCCTTGAAATAGGCGGAGCCTGCCACCAGCACATTGGCACCGTTTTCCTTGCATATCTTCTGGGTCTCGGCATCCACGCCGCCGTCCACTTCCAGCAGGCAAGCGGGATTGACTTCATCCAGAAGATTGCGCAGCTTTTTCAGCTTGGGCATCATATCCTGCATGAATTTCTGACCGCCGAAGCCCGGCTCCACGGTCATCACCAGCACCATGTCGCATTTGGAAAGATAGGGGATCGCCGCCTCTGCCGGGGTGCCGGGTTTTAAGACGATGCCCGCTTTGCAACCAAGCGCGTGGATCTTATCCAGGCACGCCAAAGTGTTGGCGGGCTGATCTGCTTCGATATGCACGGTGAGCATATCCGCACCCGCCTTGGCAAACTGCTCCACATAGCGGATGGGCTTTTCAATCATCAGGTGGACATCCAAATATAACTTCGTCACCCGGCGCAGCGCCTGCACCACCGGGATGCCGATGGAGATATTGGGCACGAACAGCCCGTCCATCACATCCACATGGGCCCAGGGTGCCCCATTTTTTTCAAGATCATGCAGATCCCGCTCCAGATTTGCAAAATCAGCCGACAGGATCGAAGGGGAAATCGTTGCCATCAGAACACGCTCCTTGCTTTTTTCTTTCATCATACCATGCACGGCGGTAAATTGCAAGAAATGGGAGTTTTTTCCTGGGTTTCTTTTTTCGTTTCCCGGCATACTAATGGCGAACCCAAGAAAAAGGAGGCAATATCTATGGCAGACAAGGCAAACAAGTGTATCGAGTGTACCGTCCAGCAGTGCGCACATCACTGTGAGGGTGAGAACTACTGTTCCCTGGACCGGATCCTGGTTGGCACCCATGAGCTGAACCCCACTGTGGATCAGTGTACCGATTGCAAATCCTTCCACAAGAAGTGAGACAAAATGCGGCAGCCCTAGGGCTGCCGCATTTCCAGTTTGTCAAAGAACCCCTGTTTTCAGAAGCAGAAAACAGGGGATTCGGC
>CAZGTR010000190.1:0-1875 GCA_964528715.1 uncultured Oscillospiraceae bacterium
GGGTGCCATCGCCGTGGCGGCCTACTCCTACATGGCGCTGATCCCGCTGATCCAGCCCCCCATCATGCGCCTGCTCACCACCGAGAAGCAGCGCAAGGTGAAGATGGAGCAGACCCGCACCGTCACCAAGGCGGAGAAGATCATCTTCCCCATCGCCGTGACCATTTTCGTGGCCCTGCTGCTGCCTGATACCGCAGCCCTCATCGGCTGCCTGATGTTCGGTAACCTGATGAAGGAGACCGGCCTGACCGACCGCCTCAGCGACACCATGCAAAATGCCCTGATGAACATCATCACCATTTTGCTGTCCACCTCCGTTGGCGCCACCATGGTTGGCTCCAACTTCCTCACCGGTCAGACCCTGCTGATCATCGTCCTGGGCGTCATCGCCTTTGGCCTGTCCACCGTGGGCGGCCTGCTGGGCGGTCAGGTGCTGTACTTCGTCTCCGGCGGCAAGATCAATCCCCTCATCGGCTCTGCCGGTGTGTCCGCCGTTCCCATGGCTGCTCGTGTTTCCAACACCGAGGGCCAGAAGGCCAATCCCTCCAATTTCCTGCTCATGCACGCCATGGGCCCGAACGTTGCCGGTGTCATTGGCTCCGCCATCGCCGCAGGCTTCCTGCTGAGCGTGTTCGGCTAAATTGCAAAGCCCCTGCCGGAAGGCGGGGGCTTTTATCGTTTCTCTGCCCCATCCTATTGCCATGCAGAATGGCAGGTCCTTTAAAATGGCGGCATGCAGGATAACTTGGTCATTCTGCTAAAAAAGCCTTGCATATCTGCCGTTTCTTTGGTACAATATTAGGACGAAACCGAAGGAGAGAGACAATGGCCAAGCTGTATTACAAATACGGCGCCATGGGATCCAGCAAAACGGCCCAGGCGCTGATCACCAAATATAACTACGAAGAGAACGGCCTGTCCGTCTGGCTCATCAAGCCCAGCGCGGACACCCGGGACGGCGTAGACATCCTGCGCAGCCGCATCGGGCTGGAGGCAAAGGTGGAGGTCATCGGCCCACAAGTGGACGTGTTCCAGCGCTTTTGCGACACCCAAAAGGGAAAATGCAACGTGGTCATCGTGGACGAGTGCCAGTTTCTGGAAGAAGCCCAGATCGATCAGCTTCGCTCCATCGTCAATGAGTGGGGCATCCCGGTGCTGTGCTTCGGCCTGCGCACGGACTTCCAGACCCGCTTGTTCCCCGGTTCCCGGCGGCTGATGGAGCTGGCGGATGTGATCGAGGAGATCAAGACCATGTGCGACTGCGGCGCCAAGGCCATCATCAACGCCCGTATTGACGGGGCAGGTCACATCGTCACCCAGGGCGCACAGGTGGTGCTGGGCGGCAACGACAGCTACATTGCCATGTGCCACAAATGTTACATTACCGGTATCCGGGAGAAGAAAGTGATCAAGCTCCATGGACACCGTTAAAACCAATACATACGAAAAGGAGAATTTTTATGGAAATTTCTGAAATTTTGGCAAAATGCGACCATACGCTTCTGGCTCAAACTGCCACCTGGGCGGATATCAAGGGTATCTGTGATGACGCCATGAAATATCATACCGCATCCGTGTGCATCCCTGCTTCCTTTGTCAAGCAGGCAAAGGAATACGTAGGCGAGAAGCTGGCGATCTGCACCGTCATTGGCTTCCCCAATGGCTATGCTACCACTGCTGCCAAGTGCTTTATGGCCTCCGATGCCGTGGAAAACGGTGCTGACGAAGTGGATATGGTCATCAACATCGGCTGGGCCAAGGAAGGCAAGTGGGACGAGATCACTTCCGAGATCGCTGCCATCAAGCAGGCTTGCCACGGCAAGCTGCTGAAGGTCATCATCGAGACCTGCCTGCTCACCGACGAGGAGAAGATCG
>CAZGTR010000191.1:0-1836 GCA_964528715.1 uncultured Oscillospiraceae bacterium
GGTCAGGCTTAAATATGCTGCCATGAATCTGAAAAAACTGGCAAATTGGAGTTGGGATAACTCCTTTGTTTCTCGAATATTGTTCCTGTTTTCTCCTATATATGCCGAATCCCCTGTTTTCTGCTTCTGAAAACAGGGGTTCTTTGACAAACTGGAAGCTCCCCAGTCAAAAGACTGGGGAGCTTTCTGTATCAGCATACGGCATTGGGATATCCCATTCAAATAGAGTGCACCCGGATCGATGAAAATGATGTAGGTTTGTCAATGATGTATTCCACATCGTAATACCTACATTTCCACTGCTAATTCCTTGCCGCCCAGAATATGGAAATGCAGATGGGGCACAGTCTGACCAGCGTCAGGCCCGCAGTTGCTCACCACCCGGTAGCCGTTCACCAGTCCCTCTGCGGCGGCGATCTTGGGAATGATCTCAAAAATATGAGAAACAATGGCACTGTTCTCCCCGGTAATGCCATCCACCGATGGGATGTGGCACTTAGGGATCACCAAAATATGGGTGGGGGCCATGGGGGCGATATCTCGGAACGCCAACACCAGCTCGTCCTCATACACTTTATCGGAGGGGATATCCCCAGCAATGATCTTGCAGAACAGACAATCAGACATGATAAATTACCTCCTGGTCTTTTTTTCATTGTACCACAGCTTTCCGATTCTGGCAACGGCTGTGGGAAATTTTTCGGAAATATCGCTCCCTTTCGTGGGGTTTCCCACGGTCAGCGCTGTACAATGGCCCTACCACACACAAAGGAGGAACGGCTATGCAGTGCCAAAAACTGAAAACATACATGGAGACCGGGCGGGTGGTATTTCTCCCGGCCCGGGCCATCCATCCCAATCCCGCCCAGCCCCGGCAGGTATTCAACGAAAATGCCCTCAACGATCTGGCAGAGTCCATCCGGCAGCATGGGATCTTGCAACCACTCTCCGTTCGCCGGGTGGGCACCACCTACGAGCTGATCGCCGGAGAGCGGCGGCTCCGGGCCGGGCAAATGGCTGGGCTGACAGAGATCCCCTGTATCGTTATGAACATGGACGACAAAGAGTCTGCCATGACCGCCATGATTGAAAATTTACAGCGGCAGGATCTGGACTTTGTGGAGGAGGCCCGGGGCATTGCCAAGCTCATGGACACCTGGTCCATGAGTCAGGAGCAGGCAGCAAGGCTTCTGGGCAAAAGTCAGAGCGCCATTGCCAACAAGCTGCGGCTCCTGCGCCACAGCGCCCCGGTGCTGGATGCCCTGCGCCAAGGGAATCTCACGGAGCGCCATGCCCGGGCACTGCTGAAATTGCCGGACGAAGCCATGAAAATGCGGGCCATTGACACCATCATCCGCCAGGGTTTCAGCGTGGCCCGAACGGAAAAATACGTCCAGGAACTGCTCTCCGGCAAGGATACCCAAGCCAAGCGGGTCAATGTCGGTGCATTTCTCAACAATTTGAGCTTATCCCTCCAGCGCATTCAGCGAAGCGGGATCTCCGCCATCTCCGAACGCCGGGAGACCGAGGACGAGATTGTACTGACCATCACCATTCCAAAATAAAGCAAAAGGCGGCCCGCCGAAGCGGGTCGCCGTTGTGCATCTTAGTCCTGATTGCGCTTTTTCATCAGCTCCCGCATACGGGTGGCGTGATCCAGGGTGCGTTTGCGGATACGCAGGCTCTTGGGGGTGCATTCCAGCAGCTCGTCGTCTGCCAGGAACTCCAGGCACTGCTCCAGAGAATAGATCCGGGGGGTGGTCAGCCGCAGGGCTTCATCGGAACCGGCGGCACGCATATTGGTCAGCTGCTTCTTCTTGCAGACATTGACGGTCA
>CAZGTR010000192.1:0-1804 GCA_964528715.1 uncultured Oscillospiraceae bacterium
CAGCTGCACCAGCATGGTGTAGTCCAGATCGATATCCTCCCGGTGGGCGGCAGCTTCGCTGGAAAGCTCTGCAAGGATCCGCTCGATCTCCTTCTTCTCTTTCAGCTCCAGCTCCCGCAGGGCATTGTTGGCATTGACGGCGCTCATGGGCTCCACGAAATAGGTGGAGCCGGTGGCGGACACATCATGCACCAGACCCGGCACATCGTTTTTGCACTCGGACTTCACCGGCACCACGTACCGCCCCTGGCGGATGGTGATGATGGGCTCCCGGAGGAATTTGGAATAAGCCGGGGACGAAATGACCTTTTGCAGGCTGTCCCGGATCTTTCCGGCTTGCAGACGCATATGGCGGCGAATGTCCGAAAGGGCCGGGGATGCGTTATCCGCAATCTCCTCTTCCGACAAAATTGCGCCAAAAATGCGGTCTTCCAGGTATTTATTGGGGGTCAGGGCACCGAACAGCGGGTCCAGAACGGTTTGCTTTTCGTCCTCTGCCACATAGCTCTTAATGGTCCGGGCGCAGCGCAGCACCGCACCGATGCGCAGCAGCTCTGCCGGTTGCAGACTGCCGCCCCGGTCCGCCCGCTCCAATGCAGCCGAAACATCCGTCACATCCCCAAAAATGGGATTTCCCTTGCGGGTACACAGCTCTGCGGCGGCAGTGGTCTGCTCCAGCAGGGTGTTCACCTCCTCCAGGTCGGAGGTGGGCTGCAGCCGCAGGCACGCTTCCTTCCCCCCCTGGCTGCCGGCGCAGCCGGACAGCTCCTGCAAAACCAGCGGAAGTTCCAGTTTCGCCAGGGATCGTTCGTATAGTTCAGACATGATGTCGCTCCTAGATAAGTAAAGATTTATAAAAATCCAGCGCAGAAAAGCCCCTTTCCAACTGGGTACACAGGTAGCTTTCCGTCAAAGTCGACAGATTTTGCATATTTTCCGCCCCCAGCGAAAAGCCGAAGAGCTTTTTGGGGTCGCACATACTGATGTAGCGCATGGCTTGCAGGATACCGGGGGTCACCGGCATCCGAATGCCACCGCCACCACCGCACCGGGCGCATTGCAGCTGCCCGGCGGACAGGTCGAACCGGTCCGGGTTCTGGTCACCGCAGACATGGCAGCCGAACAGATCCGGGGTGTAACCGGCAAGGCAGGCGCTTCGTAGCTCGAAGGCGGCCTTGACCTGCATTTCCGGCAGATCCAACTTGCTCAACGCATACAGGCTGTTCAGTAGCAATGCCTGAAGCTCCGGGTTCGGCAGATCCTCTTGAGACAGCACTTCGCAGACCTGGGCAAAATATGTACCAAGGCTCAATTTTGTCAAGTCCCGGCGCAAAGCCGTAAACAACTCGATGGAATGGGCCTCGTTGATGGTATACATCCCCCGGTACTCAAACAGGGTGAATTCGCCGTAGGCCAGCAGCTGGCAAGGGGCGATGAGGGGGCTGTTTTTCCGCCGCAGCCCCCGGGCCTTGACCGTCAGCTTGCCGTATTCTCTGCTGAGGACCGTCAAAAGGGCGTCCCGGTCATTGTAATCCGTCACCCGCAGGACGATGGCCTGGATATTCAGATACATGGTCATCCTCCGTTCTTCGGGCGTTTTGATACATCAGATACAGTTCCGGCGCACCAGTCTCCAAAAACAGCTGAAAATAATCCGTCGATCGCATTTCCATCCCTCCTGATCTAGTTTTTGCAGAGGGAGTGGGGTTTAATCTTGGAAAATTTTAATCCCGGTAGCCGAAATTGCGGACCAGAAAATCGCTGTCCCGCCAGCTTTCCTTCACCTTGACCCAGGTGGTCAGAT
>CAZGTR010000193.1:0-1787 GCA_964528715.1 uncultured Oscillospiraceae bacterium
GCACACCGGTGCAGTCCTTCTTCAAGGTGACCATCCATGAGATCATGCCCGGTATCGTGGAGGGTGCTATCATGGCATTTACCATGAGCCTGGATGATTTTGTCATCAGCTATTTTGTCTCCGGTATGGACTTTGTGACACTGCCGGTGGAAATTTACAGCTATACCAAAAAGCCCATCCCGCCCAAGATCTATGCCATGTTCACGCTGCTGTTTCTGCTGATCCTGGTGCTGATGGTCACGATGAATCTGCTGCAGTTGCGGTCGGACAAGAAGAAAGTGCAGGTGCGCAAATGAAGAAAGTGCTTGCATTGATCTGTGCGTGTCTGTTGCTGTGCGGCTGCACCGGACAGACGGTGGATCCCACCGGGGACAATACTGGAAAGATCACCCTGAATATCTACAACTGGGGCCAGTACATTGCCGATGGTAGCGACGGCTCTCTGGATGTGATCGCCGCTTTTGAGGAAAAATATCCCAATATCCATGTGAATTATTCCACATTTGACTCCAATGAGGTGATGTACACCAAGTTGGCCTCCGGTGGTATCACGGTGGATCTGATCTTCCCGTCGGACTATATGGTGGCCCGACTGCGGCAGGAGGGAATGCTCCAGAAGCTGAACTTCGACAATATCCCCAATTATAAGTATGTGGACGAGAGTTTCAAAAATCTGGCTTATGACCCGGATAACGAGTATTCCGTCCCCTATACCTGGGGCACGGTGGGCATTATCTACAATACCAAGTATGTCAGTGAAGCGGATGTCACCGGCTGGGAGCTGCTGTGGAACGAGAAGTATGCCGACAAGATCTTGATGTTCGACAATTCCCGGGACGCCATGGCCATCACCCAGTATCTGCTGGGCTACGATGTGAATACCACGGATGAAGCAGCCCTGCGTGACTGCGCTCAGAAGCTGAAAGAGCAAAAGCCGCTGGTGCAGCAATATGTGATGGACCAGGTGTACGACCTGATGGAAAATGAGGAAGCCTGGATCGCTCCGTACTATGCTGGCGATTTTGTGCAGATGGCGGCGGAAAATGAGAATTTGGCCTTCTACCTGCCACAAAATCAAGGGTTCAACCTGTTTACAGATGCGGCTTGTATCCCGTCCTGCGCCAAGGAAAAGGAAGCGGCGGAGTTGTTCATCAATTTCCTGTGTGAGCCGGAAATTTCCGGTGCCAACATGGATTGGGTCTGCTACGGCACGCCCCTGTCCGCTGCCAAGGACTATCTGGATCCGGAGATTGCGAATGATCCCAATGCCTATCCGGCAGCGGAGATCCTGGCTCATGGTACGGCCTTTGACTATTTGCAGCCCTCTGTGTCCCGGTTCGTGGAAAGTCTGTTCCTAAAAGTGCGCATCAGCTAAACGGAATATGTGTGTGAAACGCCCTCTCCAAACCGGAGAGGGCGTTTTGACAGATTTTTTTGAAAAAATGAAAAATACCTCTTTACAAATGGAAGATTATCTGCTATAATCTCAACTGTTCTGGCCCGGTGGTGCAGTCGGTTAGCACGCCAGCCTGTCACGCTGGAGGTCGACGGTTCGAGTCCGTTCCGGGTCGCCAAAAAAACGACGGTTTTTGCAAGAAAATCGTCGTTTTTTGTTTTGTCGTTGGGAGCGGCGCAGCGTGGTGAATTGGTGCCGTACATCGGGGCATCGGAGCAATGAATATCGAAAAATTGTGCACGGCAAAATGAGCCGGCCCGCCAAAATGGCGGGCCGGCTTCAGTCTGTCAAAAAACTACCAATACTCCCTGATTTGTGATATAATATTCAC
>CAZGTR010000194.1:0-1677 GCA_964528715.1 uncultured Oscillospiraceae bacterium
CCATCAACGACCTGTCCCGTGGCTGCAATGCCGACGAGGTCTACAAGATGGCCATCATCACCGCCGCAATGGTGTAAATCAGATATCGCATTTATTTACAAAATCGGCCCGAATAATATGCACCCCAAAAGTTAAACACTTTTGGGGTGCATATTACATAGTGCCGGGCGCTTTTTATAGCTCTTCCAGATATTTAACGCCTTTGATCTTGCGGATATCGCTCATGACATCCTCGTGGCTGAGGCGCTTGTCCGATTTCAGCGTCGCAACGATGGCCCGAACATCCTCATCCAATGCACCATCCTGCTCCAGCTGAATGTTACCGATCTCCAGTTCCAGCTTCCGGACGCCCCGGATGAAGTAACCAATGCTGGTATTGTCGCCCAGCTCCACATAGATCTCAATAACCTTGGTGCTGCTGTGCATCTTGTCGTCCAGACGGTGCAGGCCCGTCAGCACAAAGAACACGGCAAAGCCCGCAAACACCGCCGCTTCATAAAAGCCGATACCCAGCGCCAGACCAACTGCTGCGCAGGACCACAAGCCCGCAGCGGTGGTCAGGCCCTTGATCTGATTATGCCGGGTCTTGATGATGGTACCGGCGCCCAAAAAGCCGATGCCGCTGACCACCTGGGCGCCCAGACGGACCACGTCACCGGTGCCGGTGGTCTGCCAGACGAACTGGTTGGTCATCATGATCACGCAGGAGCCGACGCACACCAGCATATAAGTACGCAGGCCGGCGGGACGATTCTTCAATCCCCGCTCCAGACCCAGCACACCGCCGCAGACAAATGCGGCCAGAATGCGCAGGATCACAGCCAACTGAGTCAATTCACGCAATTCCATTTCTACTTTCTCCTTATTCCTAATAAATCGATATTATAGCAGAAGGAGCTGCACTTTGCAAGGCAGCGTTTTGCACACTTTTTTGTTTCATTTTTGTGCTGTTTTACCAGTTTTCTGAAAAAACTTTCAAAAAATCGCAGAACAACCGGTTTTCTTATTTTGTTTCATTTTTCCGCTGCTCCAAATAGATCAGCAGCACAGCGATATCCGCCGGACTGACGCCGGAGATTCTGCCTGCCTGTCCGATGGAACGGGGACGGATCTGGGTGAGTTTCTGCCGGGCTTCCAGCCGCAGACCACCGATGGCATTGTAATCCAGATCCTCTGGTAGCAACCGCTGCTCCTCCCGGCGGAATTCCTCCACCTGCCGCTGTTGCCGCTCCAGATAGCCGGCGTACTTGATCTGGATCTCCACCTCGTTTTTTACCGCCTCGGGCAATTCCGGTCGCTCCATATCAAAGGGAGCCAGATCCTCGTAACTGATCTGGGGACGGCGCAGAAGATCCGCCAGCCTTGCGGAGTTTGCCACCGGCGCCGTTTCCCGCTGCACCAGCATGGCGTTGAGCGCTTCACTTCCGGGCACACCATTGCTTTCCAGCCGCCGCACCTCCCGGCGCACCGCCTCGTATTTTTCCTCCACCTGCCGTAGCCGTTCCGGGCTCACGAGGCCGATGGCGGCACCCAGATGGGTCAGCCGCTGATCCGCATTGTCCTGCCGGTGGAGCAGCCGGTATTCCGACCGGCTGGTCATGATCCGGTAGGGTTCTTCCGTTCCCTTGGTCACCAGATCGTCGATGAGGGTGCCGATGTAGCTGGTCTCCCGGGTCA
>CAZGTR010000195.1:0-1660 GCA_964528715.1 uncultured Oscillospiraceae bacterium
GTATTGGTGGAGCCAACCGGCTCGTTGCGTACATAAATGGGAGTGGTAGTCTGGATATCCGCCAAACGGTGGTGGTCGATGATCTCCAAAATCTCCGCTTCTTCCAGACCGGGAACAGACTGGGCCGCCTCATTGTGGTCCACCAGCACCACCCGCTTGCGCCGGGGACGCAGCAAATGGTAACGGCTCAAAATGCCGACCACTCGCTCCTGCTCATCCAGAATGGGATAGCTGGAGAAGCGGTGCTTCAGCATTCTTTCCCGCACCTCATCCACCCGGTCCTCCAGATGGAAGCACACCAGCTCCTCCTTGCCGCAGATGCGTCCGATGGGGGTAGACTGGAAGATCAACCGTGCGGTACGGTAAGCATCGTAAGGAGTCGTGATGATACAGGTCTTGGTGGGCATAGTACGCAGCTCCTCCGGCAGTTCCGCCTGGCACAGCACCACGCAATTGACATCCATTTCCAAAGCCCGGCGGATCATGTCCGGCTGATGTCCGCACAGCAACACCGTATCCGGGTTATTGAACACCAGATTTTCTCGACTCTGGGGCAGGGCGATGGTCACGTCACCGGAGATCTCATCGATACTTTCGCCGGCCTCGTTGATAACTTTGCCCTCCAGCACTGACAGCACATTGAACAGCGGCACAGCTTCCAATTTTCCGGTGGTCACAAGGCCCATATTATAGTTCGCCACATCCGAGCGGGAGAGCATTCCGTACAGTGTACCATCCTCGTTGGCCACCGGCAGGGCATTGATCCCCGTCAACTTATCCAGCGCATTCCAGGCTCTGCCCATGGTCACAGCCGTGGACAGCACCGGGGGCGTATCAAATTCCAGATCCTTCACCTGGGTGTGCATACTGACGATGCGTTTCGGTGCCTCAAATCCGAAGCGGTCCAGCACGTGCTGGGTCTCGTCCGACACATGGCCCAGGCAAGCCGCTTCGTACTGCCTGTCGCCCAGAGCGTTGCGCAAGGCGGCGTATGCCATTGCCGCTACAATGGAGTCCGTATCCGGATTCCGATGTCCAGTGACATAGATGGTATCCATAGAAAACCTCCTGTAAGAAGTAATTATCCCTCTGTGATCTCCCCTGCTAAATTCCGAGCAAACAGCCCAGCGATCTCATCTTGGGTCATTCCCTGGCCCAAAGCCCACATCAGCTTGGTCATGGCGGCCTCCGAGGTCATATCCCGGCCCTGGATCACGCCCAGCTCCAACAGCTTATTGCCCACTTGATAAACCCGCAGATCGGAGCTGTCGTACAGGCATTGGGTGGTAACCACCACGCTGATGCCGCTTTTTACCGCCCGGGCGATGCCCTCCAGTCCCTGGTGCAGCACGTTCACGCCGCCCAGGCCAAAGGCTTCGATGACGATTCCCTGGTAGCCCATAGCAGACAGGGTATCGAAGATCGCCGGATTTAGACCCGGAGTCAGTTTTAGCAAAAATACATTTTCCCGTAGCTGCGGTGCCAACTGAGCCGGGCCGCTGGAAACCGGCAATACCGTCTCATCCAGCACCAATCCCCGATTACTGACCACACCGGCATAGCGGGCGTTGACGCTTTCAAAGGCAGAAAATCCGGAAGCTCGGACTTTCACCGCCCGGCAGCCCAGCATTACTTTCCGGTCAAAAGCCAGAAATACGCC
>CAZGTR010000196.1:0-1636 GCA_964528715.1 uncultured Oscillospiraceae bacterium
GGCCGCCCATTTCCCGGACCACCTTGTCCGTGGGCCGCAGGTGCAGGTGGTAGGTATTGGACAGCTCCACCTGACAGCCGATGTTTTTCAGGTCCTCGGCGCTGAGGGCACCCTTGATGGCACCCTGGGTACCCACGTTCATGAACACCGGGGTCTGCACGGTGCCGTGGGCGCAGGTGAATTCGCCCCGGCGAGCCTTTCCTTCCGTTTTCTTTAATTCAAACATTCTTTTATTCTCCTATTATCCGATATCAAATCGTTGGGAAATTCTTTAATTTTCCCTTCGTAGACTGTGGTGGTACCGGGCAGCTTTGTAAAATCTTCCGGTCGTGCCAACATCGTGCCAGCAGAAAAGTTGCATATTCCGGCATTTTGCAGCAGCTCTGCCACAAAATGGCTACAAGTATAGTGCCGTTCAAAAATCTTCTTACATCCAAAATATCGCAGAGCGCATCCGATAAAATCATACCGATATTGCTCCGGATCATCCAGAAAAGGGCGAAGTGCTATTTTCAGCCGGTGCAGTTGATCCGATGTCACATCCAGAGCCATGACCCGGCACTGGGTCTCGAAAAAACGGGTAAAAAAGGCACCTTTCGGCTGTTCGGTGACGAAGCCACCGTTCAGAAAATTATAAACGCTTTTCCTGCCAAAACTGTACATTTCCCGCAGATCCGGGTGCAACGACAGCATGACATGGCTGTAATAAAAGTGGGTCATTTTACTGACCAGCTGGCCCGGGATCGTACCGGAATTGGTCAGAACGATATAGATCTTTTGCCCCATCTTTATCCAATAAACATGGCATCACCGAAGCTGAAGAAGCGATAGCGCTCCCGCACAGCCTCTTCATAGGCAGCCAGAACATTCTCCCGTCCGGCAAAAGCGGAAACCAGCATCACCAGCGTGCTCTCCGGCAGGTGGAAATTGGTGATCAGGGCGTCCATGGCCTTGAAAGTGTAGCCGGGATAGATGAAGATCTCCGTCCACTTGGACTTTGCTTCAAAGCTGCCATCGTCGTTCACAAGGCTTTCCAGTGTCCGGCAGGAGGTGGTGCCCACGCAGACGATCCGTCCGCCGTTGCGCTTCGTCTCATTGAGAATGTCGGCGGTCTCGGAAGAGATCATACAAAGTTCAGCGTGCATATGGTGATCGGTGATCTCGTCCGCTTTCACAGGCCGGAAAGTGCCAAGGCCCACATGAAGGGTGACAAAAGCGGTCTTGACGCCCTTTTCCTGCACCTTTTCCAGCAATTCCTTTGTCCAGTGTAGACCCGCTGTGGGGGCAGCGGCGGAGCCCACCTCCCGAGAATACACGGTCTGATACCGCTCCTGGTCTGCAAGCTCTGCCTTGATATAGGGAGGCAGGGGCATTTTGCCCAGCCGCTCCAGCACCTCCAGGAAGATGCCCTCGTAATGGAATTCCACCACCCGGTTGCCATCCTCCCGGACTTCCACCACCGTGGCGGTCAGCTCGCCGTTGCCGAAGATGACTTCGTTGCCAACCTGCATTTTCCGGCCGGGCTTGCACAGGCACTCCCACTTTTTGTCGCCCAGATCCCGCAGCAGCAGCACCTCCACGGCGCCGCCGGTGGGCCGGTGGCCCAGAAGCCGGGCGGGGAGCACCCGGGAGTCGT
>CAZGTR010000197.1:0-1633 GCA_964528715.1 uncultured Oscillospiraceae bacterium
AGGTCATCAAAACCTGGAAAGAATGCGCCACCAATAAAAAGCGTGGCCTGCGGGTCCATGTGGCAACGGCATTCTTTGTGCCCAAGCCTCACACCCCTTTCCAGTGGGAAGCCCAGATCACCCCGGAGGAATATTTGCGCCGGTGCAAGCTCCTCAAGAGCCACTTCTATTCTAAGTCCATCGAATATGACTATCATGCGCCGGACTTGAGCCGTTTGGAGGCGATTTTTGCCCGGGGTGATCGTCGTTTGGCTGCGGTCATTGAAGAAGCCACAGCCAATGGCGCCCGGCTGGACGGCTGGGATGAGTATTTCCGGTATGACATCTGGCTGGATGCCCTGAAAAAGTGTGGCATTGATATGGAGCACTACACCACCCGTGGCTTTGGGGAAGAGGAGATCTTGCCCTGGGATACCATCGATGTGGGCGTGACGAAAAAATTCCTGTCCCGGGAGCGAAAGCAAGCTTATGCAGGCCTCGTTACCCCGGACTGCCGCCACGGCTGTGCCGGATGCGGTGCCAACTGCTTGCTGAAGGAGGTGCAATGCGATGCCTAGAGCACTGTTTGAAAAGACCGGCAACGCCATTTATATTTCTCATCTGGATCTGATGCGCTTGTTCCAGCGGGCCTTCAAGCGGGCGGGACTGCCCTTGACCCATACCCAGGGCTTCAACCCCCGCCCCTCCGTGTCCATTGCGTTGCCTATGTCTGTGGGTGTGCGGAGCAGCTGTGAGCTGCTGGATTTTCAGCTGGATGGGGAAGATGTAGACTGTGACGAGATCCTGCGTCGGCTGAATGAGACACTGGTGGAAGGTGTGCGGATCCTTGCTGTCTATCCGGAATGTCGAAAAATTCGCCAGATCGCCTATCTTGACTGCACGGTCACTTTGGAGTATGATAATGGGGTGCCTGTGGATGGTGTCTGGCAAATCCAGGAGCTGTTTTCCCGGGAGGAGCTGATCCTGGAGAAGACCAACCGCAACGGAACGAGACAGGAAAACATCATTCCCATGATCCGGACGCTGACTGTGACCCGGCTGGACGGCAACACCCTGCTGCTTAGCGCCAGAGTATGCTGTCAGGAACCGTCGCTGAACCCAAACCAGTTGGTAACGGCGATCGAGCGGTATTTGCCGGAATGCAAACCGGATTTTTTCACCAGCGAGCGGCTGGAAATTTATGACGCAGAAGAAACAATTTTTCGATAAGGAGAACACAATGGAAGATATCATTGAACTGGAAGAATGCCCGGCCTGCCGTGGCGTGGGTATCATCACCCACGAGGGCGGCTGGAATGTGCAGGTGGAATGCTGTGACTGCGGTGCCCATACGGTCTATATGGACTACGAGAACGAGGAGCAGAAGCATGAAGCAGAGCTGGCTGTGGCCCGTCTGTGGAATATGGGTAAGGTCATTAAAATCAACCCCGGCGAATAAGTTCTGAAAATATCCGGGAAAGTGTTGGAATGCCAACATTTTCCCGGATAAAAAAGAAAATGAAAAAATTTTTGAAAAAATGAAAAAAATGCTTGCATTTTTCCGTAAGATGTGTTAATATATCCAAGCGCTAAGGCGCTGGAACAAAATATCCGGGTGTGGCGAAGTTTGGTATCGCGCTTGAATGGGGTTCAA
>CAZGTR010000198.1:0-1598 GCA_964528715.1 uncultured Oscillospiraceae bacterium
CAGCTTGACCATGTCGCTGCCTTCGCCCTCCAGAGGCTCGGTGCCCAGGATCACATTCAGCTGCTCGCCCTCGATGACCTTGGCGGCGGTCTTTTGCATCTGGTCGCCTGCCAGATGGATCAGCAGGTCAGAGATCATCAGGATGGGATCGCCTTCGTCCTCACCGATGGTAACGGTGACCAGAGAGCCGTCCTTGCGGTACACCACGCCGTGAAGCGCCAGAGGAATGGTGGTCCACTGATACTTCTTGATACCGCCGTAGTAGTGGCCCTTCAGGTATGCGATCTCGGAGTCCTCATACAGGGGATTGGGCTTGATATCGATCCGGGGGGAGTCCACATGGGCGGCGCAGATGTTGATGCCGTTTGCCAGAGACTCGGTGCCGATGACGGCCAGAGCGATGGACTTGTCCCGGTTGTTGTAGTAGATCTTGTCGCCGGGCTTCACATCCATGCCCACGGCAAAGGGCTTGAAGCCGTGCTTCTCAGCTTCCCGGACGGCCCAGGTGGTGGCTTCCCGCTCGGTCTTGCATTCGTCCATGAATGCCACATAGGAAGCGCAGTAGTCGTTCATTTCAGCCCGCTGTGCCTCGCTGATCCGGGCAAACCCATTCTTGGGTGCCATCAGCAGGGAGTCACGGAGTTCTTCGTTGGTCATAATTGATCGTCTCCTTTTTGGTTTTCTTTTATTATACCGATTTGACGGAAAAAGGCAAGACAAATTGTTTGAAATGTCCGGATGTCGCCGCTGTTTTCCAGCAGGTAGTCGCATTTTTCCCGGAACCAGCCGTCGTCATGCTGGGCACGGATGCGGCTGTGGGCATAGCTTTCCGTGATGCCATCCCGGGCCATGAGCCGCTGCACGCGGGCCTCCACCGGTGCGGTGACCGCCACGGTCACATCGCAAAGGGGGGCAAGTCCTCCTTCGAACAGGGCGATGGCATCGATGGCGGCAAGACCGTCCCACGCTGCCAACTGCCGCAGGACCTCTGCCTTGACGGCGCTGTGGGTGATGCGGTTCAGCTCCAGCAGGGCGTTTTCGTCTGCAAAAACGATACTGCCCAGCTTTTTGCGGTCCAGGGTGCCGCTTTCCACGGTGCCCGGAAACCGGGCTTCGATGGCGGCCAGCAGAGCGGTGTCCCGGCGCAGTAGATCGTAATAAATGGCATCACAATCCAAAACCTTGCCGCCCAGATCCCGGATCAGGTTCAAAAGGGTGGTCTTTCCGCAGCCGGAGCCGCCGGTGATGCCGAGGATCATGCTTCTTCCTCCGCATCGATGATGTGGAAAGCGGCGGCTTTTTTCAGCCGATTTTGCACGGCGTAGGCCACGCCGCCGCCCACGGGACAGCGGGCGTAGATCTTGTGGATGGACGGATCGTCCAGTTCCCGCAGTGCGGCGAAAAGGCCGGCGCTGAGGGTGGAAACATCCGCTTCGCAGCCGTAGGCCAATGGAGCGCAATGTTCGTACAGGGGCAGCTCCTCCTGGAAGCACAGCACCCGGTCATTGGGGGCAAAGTGGGCGTGGATGTAGGCAGCGGCCTTTTCCCGGCTGCCGGAGACGATGACCACCTCGCTCTGGGGGGCATAGTGCTTATAC
>CAZGTR010000199.1:0-1593 GCA_964528715.1 uncultured Oscillospiraceae bacterium
AAAGAAAAAGCACACATTTTAATGCGATCTTCCAAATCTTCTGTGCATAGTTGGAACATGATGTTGCCATTTGAGTCAACTCCTTTTTTACAGTATAGCAGAAAAAACGGGAAAAGGGAAGCGGAAGCCTTGCGATTTATAAAGAATTAAGATAAAATAGAACGAAATGTTGAAGCCAAAGGAGACAGCAATGAAGTATGAAAATATGGTGCCCGGGCGATTTCTGGCACGGCCAAACCGATTTGTGGCCCGGGTGGAGATCGATGGGAATGTGGAGACGGTCCATGTGAAAAACACCGGCCGGTGCCGAGAGCTGCTACCGGAGGGGGCGCGGGTCTGGTGCCAGAAAAGCAGTAACCCGAACCGGAAAACGGCCTATGATCTGATCAGTGTGCAAAAGGGAACAAGGATCATCAACATGGACTCTCAGGCACCCAATGCTGCCGTGGGGGAGTGGCTCCGCTCCGGCGGCCTTGGAAAAGTGGAAAATGTGCGTGCAGAGGTGTTTTACAGCGAGTCCCGATTTGATTTTGCATTTCAAAAAGACGGAAGACCCTGTTTCCTGGAGGTCAAAGGCGTGACGCTGGAGCGTGACGGTATCTGCGCCTTCCCGGACGCACCTACGGTCCGGGGCACACGGCATTTGACGGAGCTTGCTCGGGCAGCACAGGAGGGATATGGGGCCTATGTGCTGTTCGTCATTCAGATGGCGGATGTGGCGTATTTGCACCCCAATGACGAGACGGATCCGACCTTCGGTCGGGCTCTGCGGCTGGCAAAAGCACAGGGTGTTCAGGTGATTGCCATGGACTGCGCCGTGAAATCGGGGGAAATGAAGCTGCGAAAACCAGTGGAAGTGCGGCTTTGATGGCAAAATGTACAATTTTGGGGATCAAAGTCTGTGACATCCTACCATTGCAAGGACTTGAAGAATGTGTTATAATTCCCATATCTGGGTGGATTGCGCCTACTCCACAAAAATAGGCCCAGCTCCATCTAAATTAAGGAGGAAAAAACCGCTTGGCTCGCGGTGCGGCAGTGTGGAGACCTGTCGTAATGCAACGCACCCCTTTGCGGGTGGTTGTGAGGGCATCTATCGAGGAGTCGGGATGTCTAGAGCTGAAACATTATGGCAAGTGTAACCCTGAAGAACATCAAGAAGATCTACCCCTTCAACGGCGACGAGGCAAAGAAGGCAAAGAAGGCCAAGAAGCAGGACAAGGTTGAGGATCCTACCAAGGAAAAGGTCAATCTGCAGGTCACAGAGCAGGGCGTCGTGGCTGTTCAGGAATTCAATCTGGACATCGCTGACAAGGAATTTATCGTTCTGGTCGGTCCTTCCGGCTGCGGTAAGTCCACCACTCTGCGTATGATCGCCGGCCTGGAGGAGATCTCTGAGGGCGATCTGTACATTGGCGAACGCAAGGTCAATGATGTTGCACCCAAGGACCGTGATATCGCCATGGTCTTCCAGAACTATGCACTGTACCCCCACATGACTGTTTATGATAACATGGCTTTCGCTCTGAAGCTGCGTCACACCCCCAAGGATGAGATCGACAAGGCTGTCAAGCAGGCTGCTGAGATCCTGGA
>CAZGTR010000200.1:0-1572 GCA_964528715.1 uncultured Oscillospiraceae bacterium
GCGCCTGAATGAAGCCGGAGAAGAAGTCAAAGTAGACCGACAGCACCGCAGGGATGCCGATGGTGAAAATGGGCACACCGGAGATGATACCCAGGGCCTCCAGCAGGCCAAATACGCCCACCACGAAAGTGATCAGACACAGTAGCTTCGGCATGAATTTGCCCTTCTTTTTGGCCCAGAAGAAATACAGGGCAACGCCTGCTGCGATCAGAAAAATGCCCATGAGCCAACCGGCGGAAGAAACCAGTCCGATGACCACCGTGGACAGCAGCGTCAGCGCTGCGTAGACGATGGCGGAGATAATGCCGCCCACCGACACATTACTGAAGTGACGGAAGGACATGGAAAGGGGCTGGGCAATATCGGAAATGATGTTCATGGGGTTGATGTAGTTCTTCAAGAAGTTTCCAATGCCGTTGTGCTTGATATTATTGAACCAGATGATCACGGAGACCATGATGGCCCAGGTGGCGGTGCAGTTGATATCCGCTGTGGCGGAGCGCAGGAAACCGGTCAGTCCGATGTAGCTGCCGCAGATACTGCTCAGAAAAATGCAGCCCATGAACGGCGTCCAGTGGATGTTGTGCTTGCCCATGGCGGAAATAGTCAAATCCGTGATCATGGAGACGCCCTTTTCTACCAGCACCTGCATTTTGCCCGGGCGCTTTTGAAGATTGCGGCCCAGCAGGATAAAAGCGGTACACAGCAGGATCATCACCAGAAAGGACGAAACAAGAGTCTGTGTCACCGGGATCCCACCGAAAATGGGGATGGTGAAATAGACAAATGCGCCGGTCACATCAATGCTCATACGCTTTTCTCACCAGACTTTCTGAAAAATTCCCGCACGGTCAGGATCGGGCGGGTGAACACCAGGGGCAGCACCATGGCAATCACATGGAAATAGCCGCTCTTGGCAAATACGATCAGCACCACTGCCATGGCGATGAGCCGACCGGTTTGAGAGATCTTTAAAGTGGTCTCGCCGCCTTTGACATCCTGGTTCAGAGCCTTGTCCGATGCGATCATTGCCGCCATGGACATGGCAAAGAAATTGATGGTGGCAAGCAGCCCACCTGCAATGCCGCCAAAAAGCACGCTTTTGTCAAAGGCGTGGAGCAGGGCGAAGAAACCGTACATCACCCCAACGCAAAGGGCTTGTCCCAAAAGGATGAAGCCGGTCTCTTTCAAAATGTATTTTCGAGTATCCATGGATACCTCCTCAATCGTGATCGTTAAAGGATACCGCCGGGGGCGTGTCCTTTTTGCGGTTTTTGGTCAGCCGGTCCAGTGCCTTTAAAGAGCTGCGCAGGCCATCCACCGCTGAGAGGACGCCCAGCAGGACACCCAGCCAGAGGATCCAGGCACCAAGGGAAAAGCGATGTTGCAACCACAGAGCCAGTAAAATGTAGCATACCAGCGGCCCGGCAACGGATAGTCCCAGCTGGGTCAGCCAGACCAAAAGAGGCAGATCTTTCAAGTAAAAGCCCCCTTCTCCGCCATCATGTGCATCCCTGTCTAGTATACCCCAATGCGACTGATTTTTCAAGAAATTTTTGTAAATATTTCATA
>CAZGTR010000201.1:0-1521 GCA_964528715.1 uncultured Oscillospiraceae bacterium
CACCGTCTGCTGCAAGGTATCGGCCCAGACTGTTGCCGCCTTGATACCCAGTTCCTCATTTTCCTCCACCGCCGGGCACACCACAAAGCATTGATGCCCCTGCTGCACCTGCTTGCGGATAAAAGCGTTGATACGAGGGCGGTAGCTCTCCCCCACCAGGAAGGTGTCCACATTTTTCCGCCCCGGAGGCAGCTCATCAATAATCGAAACATCCAGATCGCCGTACAGCAGCAGCGCCAGGGTCCGGGGGATTGGCGTTGCGGACATCACCAGTAAGTGGGGGTCTTGTCCCTTTGCCGACAGCTTTGCTCGCTGAGCCACGCCGAACCGGTGCTGTTCATCTGCGATCACCAGGCCCAGAGCATGAAATTGGGTGCTGTCCGTCAGTAGCGCATGGGTACCGATGACCAGCTGAATGCTTCCCGCATGGATCTCCTCCCGCACCGCCGTCTTTTGCTTCGGTGTCAAGGAACCAGTGAGCAGCGCCGTGGAAATGCCCATGGGCTGCAGCAGCTTGGACAGATACTGGTAGTGCTGCTCCGCCAGAATTTCCGTTGGCACCATCAGCGCCGCCTGCCTGCCGTTTTTCGCCGTCAAGAACGCCGCAGCTGCCGCCACCATGGTCTTGCCGCTGCCCACATCGCCTTGTACCAGACGATTCATCGGAGTCCCCACGGAAAGATCTCTCACAATATCCCCAATGGCCCGCTCCTGGGCACCTGTCAGCGCAAAGGGCAGCGCTTTTTTGAACGGCTCCAGATCCAGATCCCGATATGCCTCCGACCGTTTCTCCGCCCTGGAGGCCCGCATTAGGGCAAGTCCCGCAGAAAAAACGAAAAACTCCTCAAAAATCAGCCGTTTTTTGGCCAGCTCTGCCTCCGCCATATTGGCAGGCTCATGAATGGCAGTATAGGCCCGGTCCGCACTTAAAATATCAAATTCCCGGCGCACCGACTCCGGTAGTATTTCTGCCGGTGGATCACAGATAGCCAGCGCCTGTCTTACCGCTTTCAACACGGCGTTGTTGTTCAGTCCAGCTGTTAGTGGATAGATGGGCAGCACCCGCCGAGTGGTCACTGGCTGAGAGTCCAACGCCTCAAATACCGGATTTGTCATATTGTACCCCGAAAAATCCCCGGAAACAGCCCCATAAAAGATATATTCCTGCCTATAGCGCAGCTGTTCAGCCGCAAACCGGTTGTTAAAGAAAGTCAGCGTCAGCCGGGCCGTGTGGTCCGCCACCTGCACCCGGGTCAGGTCCAGACCCTTGCGAATGTGGGCAGTCCGTGGCGTATTCATCACCATGCCCCGGAAACAAGCCGGCTGATCCGGTTCCAGTTTTTCAATGGGAATAATCTTTGTCCGGTCCTCATAGCCCCGGGGGAAATGGCAGATCAGATCCCCCAGCGTAAAAATATTCAGCGCCGCAAATTGCTTGGCCTTGGTCGGTCCGATCCCCTTTAGGATCGTGATCGGATCTGTCAGTTTTGCCACGGGATCCCCTCCTTTTCCTCTATTATA